>JAWLFR010000017.1:0-31216 GCA_041685495.1 Bacteroidales bacterium | reverse complement strand
TTTTACAACCCTATTACGAAAACTTCAATAAGCGAATTATCAAATCGCCGAAACTTTATTTCTATGACACAGGACTGGTTTGCTCATTGCTCGGAATAAGTTCTCCGAACCAGGTTAAAACGTTTCATTCAAAAGGAGCGTTATTCGAAAACCTGATCATTACTGACCTTATAAAGAGCAGACTTCATAAAGGTACGAACCCCAGATTCTATTATTGGCAAAACAAAACCAAACAGGAGGTTGATTTAATCATTGATACACCCACGGGACCGGTTGCATATGAGATTAAGTCCGGTATGACTATGAATGACAACTACTTCACAAACTTGAGATACTGGCAGAAGCTATCAGGTGAAAAAACCGAAAACCTGAATGTGATATACGGAGGACAAAAGGATCTGAAAACTTCAAGCGGCAATTACATTTCCTGGAAGAGTATTCAAAAAATTAATATCTAAATATAAAGCCCGATGAATTCAGTTCACCATGCTTCTTTAGTAGCGGGGACAAGATTACTCGCTTCGCTCGTGATCTTTGAATCCCCCTCCGGGTCTTCAATCAAGATTACGCTCCCTGTGGTCGCGTGATCTTTTTGGGGGGTGCTTTACAAAGAAAAATCCCCGGCACTTTACCTTCGGTGAGCTCGCTAGCTCGGTTCGTGCCAGGGCTTTTTCTTTGTAGACAAGAGGTTTGAAATATCTAACCTTGATTTGGTGAATGATATTGCCAAAGTTGCTGGATTTATTAGTAAGTAATCACCTCTTCATATCAAGGATTTTTATTATAATCACACAAATAATGTATATAATTATTTGCTTAATGTATATAATACTATATATTTGTAAATAAATTATGCATTATGATTAGCAGTGCTTCATTAGCCAATTATCGGTTTAAGTTCCTCGGCCTTGTTTTAGCCAGTCTTGGTATCATACTCTTTGTAATACTTAAGATCCTGGATTATTCCTATGTAGAAGGCTGGGAGGACAGGATATTTATGATCAATCATTTTGTCATTGTCTTTGGTATGGTGATGATCATGTACAGTAGCGAAAGTAATGATGACGAAAGAGTAAAACTCATCAGGGATTCCCTGCTCAAATTTTTCTTTGCACTCTTGGTTTGTGGGATTATGCTATATATGATAATGACTTCCCTTGAGAGGCTTGAGGGTTCTTTTTACGTTATTCTGTACATTATTGAGATTGTTCTTGCGGGTTATTTGATAATATTTCACTTATCACTCAGGACCAATCCTTCCTGGATATTCAGGAAACCAAAGGCAATCAGGGGGCGCTTCATTGTGATGGGAATCTCCATTATGTTTTTAATTGCCTGGATAATTTATGTTGTTATTACCTATAAATACTAAAACCATCCTTGAAAAACACAATCAAAGTTGAACGAGCCAGGAAGGGATTTACTCAAGCTGACCTTGCAGAAAAGGTTGGAGTCACGCGTCTGACTATACATTCTATTGAGACGGGTAAGTTTAATCCTTCGTTAATGCTGGCATTAAAAATAGCCGACTGCTTTGGCACTAAAGTAGAAGAACTCTTTGAACTTGAAAACGATGATTAAATTCTTAAAAGATTAATATTATGAAAACGATACTATTAGCAATCTTGTTCTTGGCCACTCAGCAAAGCTTAAGTGCCCAGGCTGAAATCCCTCCCGGATTTCTATGGCAGGTAGAAATAAATGGCTCTGAATTCACTCTTGCAGGATCTATTCATGCGGGCAAAAAGGAACATTACCCTGTCCCCAAAGGGTATCTAAAGGAATACAAAAAATCGGATTTCATAATTTTTGAATTAAAAGATGATTTTGAATCCATAAAGGAGCAAATATTTGCTTATGCAGAGAAAGACAAGCTGGAGGAAAGTCAATACCTGGACAATTATTTAAGTGAAGAAAGCAAGAAAACCCTGGCTGCCTTGTTCAGAGGCGAGGAAGAAACTTTGCAGCGCCATTATACTTACGAGGGCTGGTTATTGAATATGTCTATCATGGGAATGTCTCCAAGACTCATTGGCTATGAACCGAAACTAGCGGTTGATAAATATTTTCATGATTTAGCCATAAAGGATAAGAAAACAATTTATGGATTGGACGATATCGAAACACAAATAGGTATTTTTGAACTTAAACTTCCCAGTGAAGTCCAGTTAAGAGTTCTTGAAAACGGCTTAAAGTCGATTAGCATGAAGGCTAAGTCAGAGCAGCCTCTGTTTGATTCATATTACAGTCAAGACCGAGATGCTTTTGAAAAAGCATTCTTAACACCAATGAATTTCGAAAATCTGCAGGTTAAGGCCATGTATGATCGAATTTTTGTAGCAAGGAACAAAGCATGGGTTCAAAAATTAATTGAATTGGCCAACAAAGAGAAGGGTCAATATTTTATGCTTGTCGGATGCGGTCATTATTTTGGACCAGAAAATGTTCTTGAACTTCTCAAAAAAGAAGGGTTTAAGCCAAAGAAGTATAAGTAATAGTCTCTTAATAATTACATAAGAATAAAAAACCCGGTGCGCCTGTGGCGTACCGGGTTCCTGGTAGTAGCGGAGGGAGGATTACTCGTTGTTTCACTCCTCGTGATCTTTCCTTCTTTGTCAGCAAGATTACGCTCCCTGCGGTCGCGTGATCTTTCCTTCTTTGTCAGCAAGATTACGCTCCCTGCGGTCGCGTGATCTTTCCTTCTTTGTCAGCAAGATTACGCTCCCTGTGGTCGCGTGATCTTTCCTTCTTTGTCAGCAAGATTACGCTCCCTGTGGTCGCGTGATCTTTTTGGGGGGTGCTTTACAAAGAAAAAGCCCTGCATCCGCCTGCGGCGTCTGTAGGGTCTTTTTATTTTCACCCTCTTACATGAGCAAGCTCATGACGAGTCTGAAAACAAAAATCCCCGGTGCTTACGCACCAGGGATTTTTCTTTGTAGCGGGGGGAAGATTCGAACCTCCGACCTTTGGGTTATGAGCCCAACGAGCTACCACTGCTCCACCCCGCAATCTGACTGCAAATATAACAATGATTTAAGGACCCACCAAACATATATCCCATTTTATTATTATGGTACAGCCTGCTTATCATGTAATCATCCCGCGTAATCATCTATGGCCGGCCGGAAGGGCAGGTCTGACCGGCCAGCCTGAGGGGAAATTATTAAAAAATGCGTTTTTACTTTTAAAAACGCTTGATACTGGAACACCCCCTCTTCGATAAGAGGAAATTAATTCTTACTTTTGCATCTTAATTAACTGGTATTAAGTTTTCAAAAAACAGATACCATCCCGCATGAATTAGAAAAAACATCAGATTATGCCAAGAGTATTTAAAGCAACAAATATTGAAAAGGAGGATAAAGAGGTAAAAAAGGACTACCTTGACAGGCATATGCCACATATTCTCTGTGATGATGAGGTGAAAAAAGGTGAAGTGTTCAGGGTAAAGGTAAAGATGGGAGAAAACTATACTCATCCAGATGATTATGACCATTATATAAGTACCCTGCAGTTATGGAACAGGGAGACACTTCTTGCCGAAACTAAATATTCTTCAGGGGCATACGGAAATAAACCTTCAAATATTGAAGTCGATTTTTATATAAAGGCACCTGAAGTGTCAATGAACCTGTCGGCCATGGCTGTATGTACAAAACACGGATTATGGCAGAGTGAGGATAAACCTGTAAAAGTGATATAAAAACCTGTGATTGTCAGTATGACATTTGCAGCCTGATGTTATGGCAAAAACTGATACTAAGAAAAGAAGCTGGCGGGATAAATACCGTCTTGCAATATATAATGATAAAACATTCGAAGAGGTATGGCGGATACGGATGACAAGGTATAACGGTTTCCTGCTTATCGTCTTTATGGTGCTTTTTATTATCGGGACTACCGTAGTGCTTATGTCTTTCACAAACCTGAGGGAGTTTATACCCGGATACCCTGATGGTAATACAAGGCGTAATATTATTATGAATGCCCTGCGCCTCGATTCTCTTGAGAATGAGTTGAAACTGAGGGACCAGTATTTCGAAAATCTTAATGCAATAATTTCAGGGAGGGAGCCGGTTGACCGTGTTGCCGGACAGGATACTACTGCTAATTACGATAAGATTGTTTTCAGTGAATCAGCTGAAGATTCGCTTCTGAGACAGCAGGTTGAGCGGGAAGAACAGTATAACCTGACTTTCCTGGCTGATGATGGGGACAGTGATATTCACCTTTCTAACATACATTTCTTTCCTCCTGCAAAAGGTATGGTCTCAGGACATTTTGATCCCCGTACAAGGCACTATGGGACAGATATTGTCACATCTCCAAAAGCAGTGATATCTGCAACCCTTGACGGCACAGTTATCTTTACCGGCTGGACAATGGAAACCGGATGGGTAATACAGATACAGCATGCAAATAACCTTATTTCTGTTTATAAGCATAATATAACCCTTCTTAAGCAGATGGGCGATGAAGTTGTTGCCGGAGAGGGAATTGCCGTAGTGGGGGATTCGGGGGAACTCTATACCTCAGGGCCACACCTGCATTTTGAGATATGGTATAAGGGAAAGGCAGTAGACCCTGAAGATTATATATTGTTTTAATTATTAAAAAATACAGCTGTGAAGAGACTGGCGATACTAGGGTCTACCGGTTCAATAGGCACCCAGACGCTGGATGTGATAGACAGACATCCGGATGAATTTTCTGTAGAGGTGCTGACAGCATATAATAATGTTGAACAGCTCGTTGTCCAGGCAAAGAAGTATATGCCGGGCACAGTGGTCATAGTAAATGAGGATCATTACAGTGTTCTGAAGAAGCAACTGTCTGATCTGCCGGTTAAGGTTTTTGCCGGTACAGAGGCTGCCAGCCAGGTAGTGAGCCAGTCAGGTATAGATATGGTTGTTGCTGCCATGGTGGGGTTTACAGGCCTGCGTCCTGTTATTGAAGCAATAAAGGCAGGGAAGGATATAGCACTTGCCAATAAGGAAACACTTGTTGTTGCCGGCCGGATGATAACTGAGCTGGCTTTGGAAAACAGGGTCAGGATAATACCTGTTGACTCGGAACATTCCGCTATACTGCAGTGCCTTGCCGGGGAAAATGGCAACCCGGTGGAAAAGATCACTCTGACAGCATCGGGCGGACCGTTCAGGCGATACTCCGAAGCCATGATGCATAAGGTTAAAGCAGACGAGGCACTGAAACATCCTAACTGGAAAATGGGAAGTAAAATAACCATAGACTCGGCTTCAATGATGAATAAGGGTCTTGAGCTTATTGAGGCCAGGTGGTTTTTTGACCTGCGGCCCGACCAGATAGAAGTAATAATACACCCCCAGTCGATCATTCATTCTTTCGTGCATTTTGCTGATGGCTCAATAAAGGCACAGATGGGACTTCCTGATATGAGATTGCCCATTATATATGCTCTGACATACCCTGACCGGATAAGTACCGATCTGCCAAGGTTTGATTTTGAGAAATGTGATACCCTTACTTTTGAAGCGGTTGATACAAAAAAATTTCGTAACCTTGCACTCGCTTATGAGGCTCTTGAAAAAGGAGGTAACTTGCCCTGCACGATGAATGCAGCAAACGAAATGGCGGTAGGGGCATTTCTTAACGGTGAAATTGGGTTTATGCAGATGACAGAACTTGTGGAAACAATAATGAATAATACTGTGTTTATTGAAAGACCGGGTATTGAGGAGCTTGAGGAAACAGACCGCCTTAGCAGGATAGCTTCCGGTGAGTATATGAAAAAAATTAAGTGAAAGTAAACCGGGCGCACGAATTAAAGTATTTTAAACGAATGAAATGATAGTACTGATCAAAATATTGCAATTTATATTAAGCCTGTCACTGATAGTGATAGTTCATGAGATGGGCCACTTTCTCTTTGCTAAATTGTTTAAGACAAGGGTGGAAAAGTTTTACCTGTTCTTTGATCCCTGGTTCTCTTTATTCAAGTTCAAAAAAGGAGAAACTGAATATGGGATGGGATGGTTGCCACTGGGTGGATATGTGAAAATATCCGGGATGATAGATGAATCAATGGACCGGGACCAGATGAAAAAGCCACCCGAACCGTATGAGTTCAGGGCAAAGCCATCCGGACAGCGCCTGATGATAATGCTGGGGGGCGTGTTTTTTAATTTTATCCTGGCCATGGCATTATATATAATGGTGCTCTTTGCATGGGGTGAGACCTACCTTCCGACGGAGAATGTAAAATATGGAATAGTAACAGATTCACTGGGTCATGAGATAGGACTGCGGGATGGTGATAAGATAGTATCTGTTGACGGTAAGGAAATAGATAATTTCTATCATATAATGTCAGATGTTTTGCTGAATGAAAGGGAGCGGATAACAGTAGAAAGAGAAGGACGTCTGGTAGACATAGAAATTGATAAGAAATATATTCAATATCTTATAAAAGGCCAGGGCAGGATAGAGGCGCGTCTGCCTTTCATGCCTTTTGAGGTGTCAGGCTTCCAGCAAGAATCACCGGCACGTGAAGCAGGTATAAAAGTGGGTGATAAGCTCGTGGGTATTGATGGAAAAAAATTCAGGTTTAATGATGAATACTTACACTACCTGTTGGATAAGAAAGGCAGGGAGATAACTGCTAATATTCTGAGAGATGGTGACAGCCTGGCTATTGATTTCAGAACAACGGAAGAGGGAATGCTTGGAATTGTAAGGGACCCCACCGAGATACTGGAACTGAAAACCATAAAATACGGTTTCTTTGAATCTGTTCCGGCTGGAATATCAATGGGCTTCAGAACCATGAAGGATTACCTGAAACAGTTCAGACTTATCTTCTCAAAAGATACAAAAGCCTATGAATCCCTTGGAGGATTCATTACCATAGGGAGCATATTCCCGGGGATTTGGAACTGGCAGGCTTTCTGGGAGCTAACAGCATTCCTTTCTATTATCCTGGCCATAATGAATATCCTGCCCATTCCTGCACTTGACGGCGGACATGTTATGTTTCTTCTTTATGAGGTGGTAACAGGAAGGAAACCCAGCGATAAGTTTCTGGAATATGCACAGATAACAGGTATGATTATACTGCTGGCATTACTCTTATACGCAAATGGCAATGATATTATGAGATTGTTGAAGAATTAGCTTTTTTTTAATTAACTTTGTAAGAATTAATAATTGTAATAATCTATATTATGAACGTTCTAGCAGGCATGTTTGGACCAACAGAGATAATCCTTATCGTTCTTGTGGTTGTTATACTTTTTGGTGGGCGTAAAATACCTGAACTGATGAAAGGTATAGGACAGGGTATGAAAGAGTTTAAGAAGGCTACAAAGGATGAGCAGCAGGAAGAGGAGAAACTGAAAGAAGAATAAAATTATTACTGAATATAAGTGATTATAATGGCCGTCTCAGATTATTTTTGAGACGGCTTTTTTAGGTGCGACCTGCATGGAGGATAACTACTGGGTGCCCTGCATGATCATTAACTAAAGGATGCCCTGCATTATCGTTAACTGCAGAGTGAGGGTTCTGAATGTAACCTCTTCCCGATTTCTGCCACGGCCCCCCCTTTTTTTTTATCTCTAAATGCATTAAGTTTGGTATGATTAATGATGTTAAAAATAGATTATTACGTTTGATGTACAAATTGTTGCCTGAGATCTTATCATTGCCGGCATATTAAAAGAAGAAAAAATATGAAAAGAATTGTTATTATAATTACTGCCGTCGTTCTTATATTAGTATCACAGTCGTGCGGTGACGAAGGTGGCGGGGGAGGTGGCATCAGCCTGCCTAATATATCCGGCAGCACAGGTGAGGTGCTGGTGGTTGCTGATAAAGCAAAATGGGAAAGCAGGCTCGGCAGCAAGATACGCGAGGTTATTGCTGCACCTATAGACTATTTTCCTCAGCCTGAACCGCAATTTGACCTTATAAACGTTAGTCCCGGTGCTTTTGGTAAGCTTTACCAGACTCACAGAAATGTTATTTTTATAGAGAGCGGTGCAGACAGGGAGAAGGGTGTAACATTCCAGGAAGATACCTGGGCTTATTCCCAGCTGATTATTAACCTGAGGGGGAGAAACGATGAAGAGATTATCAGTCTGCTCGAGGAGGAAGGCCAGTCGATAATTAATAAGATTAATGTTGCTGAAAGGGACAGGTGGATAAGAGTGTATAAGAAATCACTTAATAGCATGATATTCAATAAGCTCAGGGATGAGTATGATATGACACTTCATATACCTTCCAATTTTTCACTCGATGTTGAGGAGAAAGGCTTCCTGTGGTTCTCGTACGAAACACCAACAACTACACAGGCTATACTGGTACATTTTTTTGACCATAATGGAAGGAATTATTTTAATGAGGATAGTATAAAACGCATACGGGATAATATGACGGAGGAGAAAGTTAAGGGTCCGGTGGGGGACAGCTATATGGTGATCGAAGAACGGATGCCGGTAAAATTTCGTCTTTTTAAGTTCAGACAGCGTAATTATGCAGAGATGAGAGGATTATGGACACTTAAGAATGGTTTTATGGGAGGCTCTTTTGTGAACCTGGTTACCAGGGATGAAGTCAATGACCGCTTTGTGATGATTGATGGATTCGTTTACGCACCTAAGGATAAAAAAAGGGAACTGTTACGCCAGGTGGAGGCTATTATTTATACAATAAATTTTCCTGGTAACGCAGATAAAGCTGTTTCTGACGGGGAATAAAGTTATTTCCTGTTTTCGATAATTTCATATTTCTGGTTTCGTAAGACAGGCTGAAAGCCTGCTTCCCTTATTATGCCCTGCAGCTGTTCAGCATTGAGCATGCCGGATGAACCGGCAGCACTTACCACATTCTCTTCAATCATAACAGATCCAAGGTCGTTGGCACCTGCATGGAGGGTAGCCAAAGCCGCATTACGGCCGGTGGTGAGGATTGATGATTGTATATTGCTTATATTATTGAGTACAATGCGGCTGATGGCTATCAGGCGGATGTAATCAATTGTGCCGGTGTTATTATATACCTTATGTTTTCTGGCCAGTACAGTACCCTTATCCTGGAAAGGCCAGGGTATGAAGGTGATAAACCCGTAATGTCCGGCAGGTTTTTCATCCTGCAGCTCACGAAGCCTGATAAGATGCATTATCCTCTCTTCCATGGTCTCAATATGACCGTACATCATTGTCGCTGATGTGGGCAGGTTGATGATATGGGCCTGTCTCATAACCTCCAGCCATTCTGATGTACTGGCTTTGGCTGGTGAGACGATGCCCCTTACCCTGTCATCAAGTATTTCAGCACCCGCACCCGGCAGGCTGTCGAGGCCTGCATCAATGAGCTCCGTGAGAACATCATTATAGGAGCTTTTTTCAAATCTGGCCAGGTGTACAACCTCGGGCGGACCAAGAGCATGGAGCTTAAGCCCGGGAAATTCACTTTTCAACTGCCTGAAAAGATCAGTATAGAACTTCAGTCCCAGGGAAGGATGCATTCCTCCCTGGAGTAGCAGCTGGTCACCTCCCTTTTCAAACAGTTCCTTTATTTTCTTCCTGTAATCATCAATACCTGTAATGAATGTGTCCGGATCACCGGGCTTACGGCAAAAATTACAGAATTTGCACTGTGAGAAGCAGATATTTGTAATATTCACGTTGCGGTCAATAATCCACCCCACATTATTACCGGGCACTAGTTTTTGCCTTATGATGCTCCCAAGCATCATAAGCTCGGAAAGAGGAGAATGATTGTATATAAAGAGAGCCTCCTCGGGCGTCAGGTGCTCAGCTCCAAGGGCTTTTGCATATATTTCATCCTTGCTTCTCATTTGATGACAAAGGTAATTCATTATCTTATATACAATCAAATTTTATTAACTTTACATCTTTCAATAAAACAAGGCACTGCAGGTAGCGACTTATGTCTGCTTTTACCTGTAATCATAAAAGCAGCCCTTGACCAGGAATAAATTATTATGACAATGAAAAAAGACCAGATTATAGCAGGTATAACACATGGAGATATTAACGGGGTGGGTTATGAAGTGATTATAAAGACACTGATGGATAACCGGATAATGGATAAATGTACCCCTGTTGTTTACGGTTCTCCCAAAGTGGCAGCCTATCATCGTAAAGCCCTGGACATAGGCAATTTCAGCTTTAATAATATTAATGATGCTTCAGAGGCAAATCCTAAAAGGGCAAACATAATCAATTGCCTTGATGATAATGTAAGGGTTGAGCTGGGGAAATCAACTGCCATGGCCGGTGAATCGGCTGTCATCCCTCTTGAGATGGCTGTCAGTGATCTGGTGGCTAATAAGATAGATGTTATTATTACAGCCCCGATAAATAAATTCAATATACAATCGGCATCATTTAATTTTCCGGGACATACGGAGTTTTTCAAAGAACGCTTTGGGGTGGATGATGTGTTGATGTTGCTTGTTAGTGATGACCTGAGAGTGGGTGTTGCCACCGGTCATATCCCCCTTAAGGATGTACCCGGAGAATTGAGTATTGAGAATATTGTGAGGAAACTGGAGGTGATGGATTATTCATTAAGGGTGGACTTTGCTATTCGTAAACCAAGGATAGCTGTCCTTTCTCTTAATCCGCACAGCGGTGACACCGGTTTACTGGGAGATGAGGAACAGGAAATAATCGTACCTGCCATTGATGAGGCCTCTGAAAAAGGCATACTGACATTTGGCCCCTATCCCTCGGATGGATTTTTTGGTTCAGGATCATTCAGGGCTTTTGATGGCATACTGGCCATGTATCATGACCAGGGGCTGACAGCTTTTAAGACCCTGGCCCAGGGTGAAGGCGTTAATTTCACAGCAGGGCTGCCTGTTGTACGGACATCCCCCTCACACGGGACAGCTTATGAGATTGCAGGCAAAGGGGAGGCTTCCGAGACTTCTTTCAGAAAAGCATTATATCTTGCCTCCGACATCTACATGAACAGGGAAATGCACAAAGAAATAACAAGTAACCCACTGGAGAATCATGGCCCGGATGATCGTAAGGGGATGCAGGATGAGCTTTCGCCCGGTGATGATAATAACGATGCATCATGATTGAGTATATAAAAGGAAAGATAACATCCCTCACACCCACCTACGTGGTGATAGAAACGGGCGGACTGGGATATTTTGTCAATATATCGCTTTCGACATTCTCAAAGCTTGATAACCAGGAGGAATGCAGCCTGTTGATACATGAGGTAATAAGAGAAGATGCACATCTTCTTTTTGGTTTTAATAGTGCTGATGAGAGATATGTTTTCAGATTACTGATATCAGTATCAGGAGTGGGTGCAAATACAGCACGGATGATGCTCTCATCAGTTGAGGCCTCAGGTATAGAAAAAGCAATATTGCAGTCTGATGTTAACTTACTGAAGGGTATCAAGGGTATTGGAGCCAAGACTGCCCAGAGAATAATTGTTGACCTGAAAGATAAGGTAGGTAAATCTGCTGATGCCGCTGAAATTTTTGCTGACCAGGACAATACAATCAGGGAAGAAGCGTTTACAGCACTAGTGATGCTTGGTTTTCCGAAGAACTCCGTTAATAAGTCTCTCGACAAACTCCTCAGGGAGGAAAGAGATATTTCAGTGGAGCAGTTGATAAAGAAAGCCTTAAAGATTTTGTAGAACCGAATACTTAACTGGTATTGAGATCAGGCTTTGTATATAGCGCTAAACTGCCTTTAATAGCCTTTTTTATCCTCTGTTTCCTTCCTGGAATGGTGGTAAGAGGCCAGGTTGTGGACAGTGATACCACCCTTAATCTCAGATATCCCTTTGATGACCGTTCTGGACTGCCATGGGAAGACAGCCCTTTATCTCCGCTGCAACTCAGTATGCCTTCAAATTTTTCCTCGGAGGTGGTGTACGATGCTGAAACGAACCAGTATATCTTTTATGAAAAGGTTGGGAATATGGACATCAGGCAACCTGTGCGGATGAGCCCTGATGAATATTACGATTTTATTTTTGAAAAGTCAATACGGGACTACTGGCGGTATAAGTTTTCAGGTGATGAATCATATGCCAGATCATCGCTGATACCTGAAATAGAGTTCGGGGGGGAGGCTTTCGACAAGATTTTCGGTTCAAATACGATAAACATTATACCCCAGGGGTCGGCGGAGCTTATCTTTGGAATAAATGTTTCCAGGACGGAAAACCCGACCCTTTCTGAGAAGCTCAGGACAATACCGACCTTTGATTTCCAGGAAAAGATACAGATGAACGTGACGGGTACCATTGGTGATAAGATGCAGCTGGGTATCAATTATAATACAGAGGCTATGTTCGATTTTGAAAACCGTACAAAGCTCGAATATTCAGGTGATGAAGATGAGATAATACAAAGGATAGAGGCAGGTGATGTTACCCTTCCGCTGCCGGGGACATTGATAACAGGAAGCCACAGCCTTTTTGGTTTAAAAACAGAACTCCGCTTTGGCAGGCTGACAGTTACAAATGTCTTTTCCCAGCAAAAGGGTGAATCCTCGACCCTGGAAGTTAAGGGCGGGGCACAGCAGAATGATTTTGAAGTGCGTGCCGATGAGTATGAGGCAAATAAGCACTTCTTCCTGTCACATTATTTCAGGGATATATATGATGATGCCATGAAAAATCTGCCGCTGATAAGCTCAGGTGTTAATATAGAAAGGATAGAGGTGTGGGTTACCAATAAGACAAATAATTTTGAGGAAACGAGAAATATCCTTGCTTTAATGGATATAGCGGAAAGCCAGCAGGATATTTATAATGAAGTACCGGAATTCCAGGCCGTTCCTGGTATGCCTCCATACCCGGATAACGAACATAACAACCTGTACTCGCAGCTTACATCCACATATTCACTGGCCAGGGATGTTGACAGAATAACCGATTCTTTTCAGCCCATAGCAGGGGATTTTCAGATTGGCACTCATTATGAAAAGATAGAAAATGCACGTAAGCTCACTGAACGCGAGTATACCGTTAACACCCAGCTGGGTTATATTTCGCTTAATACATCACTGAATAATGATGAAATACTGGCGGTTGCCTATGAATATACGGTGGGAGGCCAGGTATTCAAGGTTGGTGAGTTTTCTTCCGATGGTATAAGTGCCCCTGATGTCTTATACCTTAAATTGCTTAAGGGCACGAACCTGTCGCCCCGTATGCCTACCTGGGACCTGATGATGAAGAATATCTACTCCCTGGGGGCATACCAGGTTGAGAGGAAAGATTTTCAACTGGATATACTCTACCAGGATGATGAAACAGGAAGCGCAATAAATTATATTCCGGAAGGGGATCTCAGTGATGAGATTCTCTTGCAACTGCTGGAACTGGACAATCTGAACGGGCAGCTTGACAGGGAAGCTGATGGTGTGTTTGACTATGTTGAAGGGCTGACCATTATCCCCGCACAGGGCAGAATTATATTCCCCGTGCTGGAACCCTTTGGCAGCCATCTCAGGAGTAAATTCACTGATCAGGAACTGGCAGACAGGTATGTTTTCCAGGAGCTGTATGACTCAACACAGAGCAAAGCGATACAGAGTGCAGAAAAGAATAAATTCAAAATAGCAGGAACATACTCATCCGCCTCGGGATCAGAAATTTATCTGAATGCTGTCAATATACCCCAGGGTGGCGTGAAGGTAACTGCCGGTGGTGTTCCCCTGACAGAGAATGTGGACTTTACAGTTGACTATAATGCCGGCAGGGTGAAGATCATAAACTCCGCACTCATAGAATCTCAAACACCTATACAGGTATCACTTGAAAGCAACCAGAATTTTGGCTTTCAGACAAAGACACTGGTGGGAACACATCTTGATTACAGGATCTCGGATGACTTTAACGTGGGTGGTACGGTTCTCCATCTGACGGAAAGACCGTATACACAGAAAGTGAATTTCGGGGAGGAGCCGATATCCAATACTATACTGGGATTCAATACATCCTACAGGTCTGAATCCCAGTTCCTTACCAGGATGGTGGACGCCCTGCCATTTATCGAAACAAAGGAGCCGTCATCAGTGACATTCTTTGGAGAATTTGCTCACCTTGTGCCTGGGCACTCAAGGGCTATCAGCGAAGCAGGTAACTCGTATATCGATGACTTTGAAGCCAGCGAGATACCTCTTGACATGAAGACATATAATGCCTGGACCCTGGCGAGCGTGCCCCAGGGACAGGAAAACCTTTTTCCTGAGGCAAGTCTGAATAATAACAGGGCAAGCGGCTTTAACCGCTCAAAACTGAACTGGTATGTAATTGATCCCCTGTTTCTTCGAAATGGTTCATCAACGCCCGATCATATAAAGAATAATCCGGATCTTCAGTCGAGTCATTTTGTGAGGGAGATCTATGAGAATGAATTATTCCCTTTTAAAGAGAGCCCCTCAGGTATACCAACAAATATTGCAGTGCTCAACCTGGCTTTTTACCCTGATGAAAAAGGTCCTTATAATTATGAAACCTTCCCTACCTCGTATTCGGCGGGTATCAGTCAGGACGGACTTCTGAATGATCCGCAAACACGGTGGGGAGGGATGATGAGGGAAATACTTACCAATGATTTTGAGACAGCGAATATACAATATATAAAATTCTGGGTAATGGATCCTTTTGTTGAAGATCCTGACCATGATGGCGGCGACCTGTATTTTAACCTGGGTAATATTTCAGAGGATATACTTCGCGATTCCAGGAAATCATTTGAAAACGGCCTGCCTTCATCCCCGGAAGTGGTAAATGTAGATACCACAGTATGGGGCAGGGTACCCACCGTACAGTCTGTGGTGCATGCCTTTGATAATGAGCCGGAAGCAAGGAGGTTTCAGGATGTAGGGCTTGATGGTCTTTCAAATGATGATGAAAGGACGTTTTTCAGTGATTATATCAGCCAGCTGGAAAGCCTTGTCGGCCCGGATGTGCTTGAGGAGTTTGAAGAGGACCCATCGAACGATGACTTTCATTATTTCAGGGGATCAGATTATGACAGCCAGCAGCTGGGTATACTGGAGCGGTATAAGCAATATAACGGTATGGATGGCAATTCGCCGACCTCTGAGATGAGCAGTGAGCCATACCCTACCAGCGGCTCAACCATGCCTGACATGGAAGACATTAACAGGGATAATACCGTTAATGAAACAGAAAATTACTATCAGTACAGGGTCAGCCTCAGACCTGAAGACATGGAGGTTGGGGAGAATTATATTGTTGATGAGATTGAATATACGGCCACGTTTGCCAATGGGGAACAGTCGACAGTTAAGTGGTACCAGTTTAAGATACCCATAACTGATTATTCGCGTACAGTAGGTAATATCCAGGATTTTAAGTCAATCAGGTTCATGCGTATGTTTATGAAGAACTTCAGTCAGGATATTATCTTAAGGTTCGCCAGACTTGACCTGGTGCGGGCAGAGTGGCGTAAATACAATATCTCTTTTCTTGAAGGTGGTGAAAGGGTAAGCGTGCCTGAGCCGGAAGACGGCAGCTTTGAGATAAGCTCGGTAAGCATAGAAGAAAATGCGGGCAAAGAGCCTGTTAACTATGTTCTTCCACCGGGCTTTGACAGGGTGATAGACCCTTCCAATCCCCAGCTCAGGCAGCTTAATGAGCAGTCGATGGTACTTCGTGTACTTAACCTTGAAGATGGTGATGCAAGAGCTGCTTTTAAGAATGTGAACCTTGATATACGGCAGTACAGGAAACTGAGGATGGAGGTTCATGGAGAAGAGATAGCCGGTCATCCATTGATGGACGATGAGCTTACGGTGTTCATAAGGATAGGATCTGATTATAAAGGAAACTTCTACGAGTATGAGCTGCCATTGAAACTGACACCCCCCGGGTATTATAATAAGGAGGATGATAATGACAGGGCTATCGTCTGGCCTGAAGATAATAGCTTCAATATTGACCTGTCTGTTTTCCAGGATGCCAAGCAGGCAAGAAATACTGAACTTAACCGTCAGGGATCATCACTTTCAAGATCAGATGTGTACGTCTATCCTGCAGGTGATGCAAGAGTAAGCGTTGCAGGCAGTCCCAACCTGAGCAATGTAAGAGTAATAATGGTAGGTGTACGCAATCCTATTAAGACAAGGAATGCCGGTAATGATGACGGTGTGCCTAAGTCAGGGGAGGTATGGGTCAATGAATTGAGGCTAAGTGATTTTAACGAGGAAGGAGGCTGGGCAGCCAATGCAAGGATGCAGACAAGGCTGGCTGACCTGGGAACGATTGATGTGGTTGGACAGACAAGCACCCCCGGATTCGGCAGTCTTGATATGAAGGTCAATGAGCGCAGTAAGGAACAGATATCAAAATATGATGTATCATCCAATATAGACCTTGGCAGGTTTTTCAGTGAAGAGGCAGGTGTTAGGCTGCCTGTTTATCTGGGCTATTCCGAAAGCTTTATACAGCCCCAGTATAATCCGCTTGATCCGGATATTCTCCTTGATGATGCTCTCGACATCCTTCCGCCTGAAAAGAGAGATTCACTTAAAACCATAGCCGAGGATTATACCCGCAGAAAAACCATCACTGTAAGCAATGCCGGCATTAACAGGCAGAAAGAAAAATCATATCCGTGGGACCTTTCAAACTTTTCTGTTAACTATACATTTAATGAGATTTACAGAAGCAACATAAATACGGAGATTAATATGGAGAGGAATTACAGGGGAGGCCTCAACTATAATTATGATGCCAGCCCTGAAAGTGTCACCCCTTTTCAGAATATTAATCTTTTCCGGCGCCAGGCATTCCGGCTTATCAGGGATTTTAACTTTTACCTTCTGCCCAAGCATGTGGGTGTAAGAACGGAGCTAAGCAGGTTCTACAGTGAGGTAAAAACAAGGAATATCAATAACCCGCATATCAAGATTAATCCCACCTTCAGAAAAGATTTTGAATGGATGCGTTTTTATGATGTTAAGTATGATCTTACAAAACAATTGAAAATTGATTTTACGGCTACCAATATTGCTCGTATTGATGAGCCCGGAGGTGGTGTGGACCGTGAAAGGTACCCCGATCGCTACGAGGCATGGAAAGATTCAGTGATGATAAATCTTCGGAACTTCGGCAGGAACACACATTATAACCATATCATCAATGTTAATTATAATATACCCGTCAACAAACTGCCCCTGCTGAGCTGGTTGAACAGTAATATGAGATACAGGGCCAGCTATGACTGGCTTGCAGGTGCATTGTATCCTGACAGTGCGAATATCAATCTCGGTAATACCATTAAGAATTCCAGTACAGGTCAGTTAACAGCCCAGGCTAATCTGACCAACCTGTATAATAAATCCGATTTTTTAAAAAACATAGAGCGTAATACAAGGCCGGGCGCTGCACAGAGAATGGAACAGGAGTACCGGACGGTAAAATACAGCCGTGAAAGGGTTGACTTCACTGCCGGCGAGGGAAAGAATATATACCATTCCCTCAGAACAAGGGATATTACAGTCAGGGTGTTTAAAGAGGACGGCACAGAGCTTGAAGGCAGTATTGAGATAGAAACTCATAATAAGATTGTGTTTACACCGGCTGAAGATGCAGAGGATGCCAGGGTAGAGGTTGAAGGGCGCGTTGAGAAAAAAAGGAGCCCCCTGATAGTGGCAGGTGAGTACCTGGTAAGGGCTGTGATGGGAGTGAGAAATATCTCGGCAAGCTATTCTATTGACCAGGGACAGATATTGCCGGGGTATACACCCGGAACAGATTACCTGGGAATGACCCGTACCGGTAATGTGTTTGCCCCGGGCTGGTCTTTTATCACAGGTTATAATGATCCCGGGTTCTTTGAAAAAGCCCGTATTAACGGGTGGATAACACAGGATACATTGCTTAATACGGCTGCTGTTTCAAACAGGAATGAAACATTCAGCATACGCAGTACAGTGGAGCCTTTCCCGGGACTGAGGGTTGACCTTAATGCTGATCGCCGTTTTGCCCGCTCAAAATCAGCGTATTACCGTGCTGACCGTTATGGCAACTTCCCTGACAGTCTGAGAAACGAACTTGTTTCAGGTAATTTTTCAATTACGATATTATCATGGGGCACAGCTTTTGAAAAGATCAGCGAAGATAATGAGTATCGTTCAGAGACATTTGAGGCCTTTAAGGAAAATACGGTGATTATTTCCGCCAGGAGGGCCGCCAGAAGGAAAGAGATTGATCCGGCTTACGAACCGGATATTGATCCGGAAACAGGCGAACCCATTGAAGGACCCTATAA
Organism: Bacteroidales bacterium; assembly: GCA_041685495.1. Taxonomy (GTDB): domain Bacteria; phylum Bacteroidota; class Bacteroidia; order Bacteroidales; family VadinHA17; genus UBA9300. The sequence continues at coordinate 12,918 of JAWLFR010000017.1, read as the reverse complement.
GAATGGTTACGGTTTTGCTTCCAGGGAAGTGCTGATACCGGCTTTCCTTGCTGCTTACTCCAAAACAGATCCCGGAAAGGTGAGCCTGGATATGTTCCCCGGAATCCTCTCTATGATGCCTAACTGGAGGATCAATTTTGACGGGCTTTCAAAGTTTGAGCTTGTACAGAGGGTGTTCCGTTCTGTTAATATAGCCCACCAGTACCGGAGTACATATACAATAGGTTCCTATACAACTAATCTGTACTATGATGAAAATGAGGATGGCATAAGCAGGCTACGGGATCTTAACTTCAATTTCATACCTCAGTATGAACTTAATGTAGTTACCATTAATGAACAATTCAGTCCGCTGTTTAATATTGATCTGAACTGGAAGAACAGCCTGACCACACGTATTGAATGGAAGAAGGCAAGAACTGTCAGTCTTAACCTGGCCAACAACCAGGTTGCCGATGTACGGAATAATGAATTTATAATCGGTGCCGGATACCGTTTTGATGATGTACAGGTCATTCTCAGGACAGGTGGTCGGCGACGGCCCCTGACAAGTGATCTGAATGTAAGACTTGATTTTTCTATACGGGATAACAAAACAATATCGAGGAAGCTTGCGGAAGATGTTAACCAGCCTGTTGCAGGGCAGAGGATTTTTGCCATCAGGACCACAGCCGATTATGTCTTAAGCGACAGGTTTAACCTGCAGGTCTTCTTTGACCATAATCTGAATGATCCCTTTGTGGCAACCACCTATACCACCTCAAATACCAATTTTGGTTTCAGTCTCAAGTTTACACTTATCCAGTAATGATCAGTCCCGGCAATCATTGATGTTCATCTTTTTGAGTATAGGTTCAGAAGTAAAAATGTATTGCAGATGACAAAAAGTGAAATATCATTGTGTCAATAAATTTAAAAACTTATTTTTGGATTTACTTAAGGGAATAATTATTTAAAATTTATAAAAAACATGAATGTACCTGATAAATTAAAGTACACAAAGGACCATGAGTGGTTACGTGTGGACGGTGATGTTGCTTTTGTTGGCGTAACGGATTTTGCCCAGGGTGAGCTGGGGGATGTTGTATTCGTTGAGATTGAAACAGAAGGGGAGTCACTTGACAGGGAAGAGGTATTCGGATCTATTGAAGCGGTAAAAACTGTTTCCGACCTGTTTATGCCTGTCGGGGGTGAGATCCTGGAGGTTAACCCGGCGCTGGAGGACAGTCCCGAGTTAGTAAACAAGGACCCATATGGAGATGGCTGGATGGTTAAGATTAAAGTAGCTGATCCTTCAGAACTGGATGAACTGCTTTCACCGGAGGCATATAAAGAACTTATTGGTTAAGGGGGAAGGTAAACTGTATATAACAGGTTTTCTTTTAGCCTTAAATAAAAAAACATTCCATCAACAGTATCATTAAGGTCCTGCTGGCGGAATGTTTTTTGTTAGGTTCATCGCAGCTTGCTGCGGGGAGAGTCAATCCGTAAGCGAATATATTTTAAAGTTTCTTCTTTATTTCAATTTCCTTGTATCCTTCGATAACATCCCCCACCTTTATATCATTGAAGTTCTTGATATTCAATCCGCACTCATAACCTGAGGCCACTTCTTTTACATCATCCTTGAATCTTTTCAGTGATCCCAGTTCGCCTGTATAAATAACTATACCGTCGCGTATAACCCTTATCCTGGTGTTACGTGTTATCTTGCCTTCCCTGACGAAGCATCCTGCAATGGTTCCCACCTTGGTTATCTTGAACACATCTCTTACCTCCACGGTACAGGTTATTTCCTCTTTTACCTCGGGTGAGAGCATGCCTTCCATCGCTGATTTTATCTCGTTTATTGCATCATAGATAATTGAGTAAAGGCGTACATCTATTTCTTCTTTTTCAGCAAGTTTTCTTGCCTCAAGCGATGGTCTTACCTGGAAACCGATTATAATTGCGTTGGATGCTGCTGCAAGGAGTACATCGGATTCGGAGATCTGTCCAACAGCCTTATGCTGTATATTAACCTGTATTTCTTCTGTTGAGAGTTTAATCAGTGAATCACTGAGTGCTTCAACGGAGCCATCGACATCACCTTTTACAATGATATTAAGTTCCTGGAAGTTGCCGATAGCTATACGGCGGCCAATCTCATCGAGTGTGATATGTTTCTGTGTACGCATGCCCTGCTCTCTTTGCAGTTGCATCCTTTTATTGGCTATCTCCTTTGCCTCCCTGTCGGTTTCCATCACATTGAATTTGTCACCGGCCTGCGGAGCTCCGTCGAGTCCGAGTATCAGTGCCGGACTAGCCGGTCCCGCTTGCTTTATATTATTACCCCTTTCATTAAACATAGCTTTAACATGACCGTAATATGATCCTGCCAGCACAATGTCTCCAACATTGAGAGTTCCTGCTTTCACAAGTATTGTGGCAATATAGCCACGGCCCTTATCAAGAGTTGATTCAATAACAGTACCCGTTGCTTTCTTGTTAGGGTTGGCATGCAGTTCCAGCATCTCTGCTTCGAGCAGTACTTTCTCAAGCAGCTCTTCAATATTAATGCCTCCTTTGGCTGATATCTCCTGCGACTGATACTTACCTCCCCAGTCTTCCACCAGGAAGTTCATATTAGCCAGCTCCTCTTTTATCTTTTCAGGGTTGGATGTGGGTTTGTCAATTTTATTGATGGCAAAGATTATTGGTACCCCGGCAGCGGCAGCGTGGTTTATGGCTTCCACTGTCTGTGGCATGACTCCGTCATCTGCTGCCACAACAATAATTGCTATATCCGTTATCTGCGCACCCCTGGCTCTCATAGCGGTGAATGCTTCATGTCCTGGTGTATCCAGGAAGGTTATCTGCCTGCCACCGTCAAGGGACACACTGTATGCACCTATATGCTGTGTTATGCCTCCCGCTTCGCCTGCAATAACATTTGTTTTGCGTATATGGTCAAGGAGCTTTGTCTTACCATGATCCACATGTCCCATAACGGTAACAATAGGCGAGCGTGGCTCAAGTTCTTCGGGCTTGTCTTCATCCTCCTTCACTGCATCAAGCAGTTCGGCACTGATAAAGTTTACCTCGTATCCGAATTCCTCGGCTACAAGAGACATGGTCTCTGCATCCAGCCTCTGGTTTATTGAAACAAATAAACCAAGGTTCATGCATGTTGCAATAATATCGGTAACAGGGATATCCATCATGGATGCCAGTTCATTTACCGATACAAATTCGGTTACCTTGAGAACCTTCTTTTCCTGTTCCTGCTTTTCTATCTCCTCCTTCTGTTTCTGGCTTACTGCATCCCGCTTTTCTCTTCTGTACCTTGATCCTTTTGATTTACCTTTTGATGTAAGACGCGCCAGGGTCTCCTTGACCTGCTTCTGTACATCTTCCTCGTTAATCTCGGGGCGCAGCTGTGATCTCTTTTTCCTTTTATCTTTCCTGTCGTCAGCTGAAGGCTTAAGGCTCACCCTTTCCTTGTCCTTTCTTATTCTCTTTCTCTTCTTCTTTGATGCTGCTTTTTCAGCCTCAACATCTATTTTCTTAGCTTTCTGTGATTTCTTTCTCTCATCGGTGGGGAGGTTGATCTTGCCAACAACTGTAGGCCCGGACAACTTTTTTACACCTGTTGTGAAAAACCTTTCTTTCTCCCCGGGCTTTTCCGGTTCTGCTTTTTCTTCTGACTTTTCCTTCTCCTTTTCTGCGGCCGGTTTCTCTTTCTCTGTAGCCGGTTTTTCTTTCTCTGCAGCCGGTTTCTCTTTTTCTGTGGCCGGTTTCTCTTTTTCAGCAGCAGGCTTTTCTTTTTCTTCTTTTTTACCTTCCTGTTCTTCTTTGTCTTTCTCCTGTTTGTCCTTCCCTGCAGCTTCTTTTTTAGTTGTAGTTTCCTTTTCAGCCGTCTTACTTTCTATTTCTTTTTCTTTTTTAACTGCTTTTTCTTCCGCGGGTTTTTCCTCTTTTTCTTCTTTCCCCTTCGTTTCTTTTTTTGTTTTCTTTCCCTTATCAAGGTCTATTTTTCCGACAATACTGACTCCTGCCTTTGCTTTCTCTTTCTCTGCGTCTATGGCAGGTTTTTCTTTTTCGGCAGCTGTCTTATCTTCTTTTGTCTCAGTTGCTCTTTCTTCAGTCTCTTTTCCTTTAGTTTCTTTATCTGTCTCAGCTGCAGGTTTTACTTCTTCTTTTTCAGCTACGGTCTCCGAATCTTTTTCTTCAGGCTCTTCCACAGTTTTACCGGTCTCATCTTCAGCTTTAACCTGCTCTTCCCCGCTATCACCATCTTCTTCAGCAAGAGTTTCTTCTTCCTTTTCAAGCGATACAGTTTCCTTCTTCCTGCTGAGATCTTTGAGTGCAAGCTGTTCAGATTCCTTTTTAACACTTATATCTGAACTATATTCCTTTAGGAGAAGGTCATAAGCTTCTGCGGGTATTTTTGTATTGGGATTGGCACTGATGTCAAATCCCTTTTTTTTCAGGAATTCAACAATAGTTGATATCCCCACGTTGAATTCGCGTGCAGCCTTACTTAATCTTGTTGCTTTTTGTCCCTCTGCCATATATAAATCCTCGGTTTACAGAATAATGTTATTCAAATTCTGCTTTTAAAATATTTACTATCTCTGAAATTGTTTCTTCTTCTAGATCGGTTCTTGTTACCAGGTCTTCTATTGATAACCTGAGAACTGATTTAGCTGTATCGCAACCTATAGCTTTCAGCTCTTCTATAACCCAGTCTTCAATCTCATCACCGAACTCTTCAAGTTTAACATCCTCTTCGTCTTCAGTGCCCGGCTCCCTGTATACATCTATCTCAAAACCTGTCAGCTGGCTGGCAAGTTTAATATTCAATCCTCCCTTACCTATCGCAAGTGACACTTCACTTGGCTTAAGATATATTTCAACTCTGTTTTCGTCTTCAAAAAGTTTCAGTGAACTTATTTTTGCCGGGCTCAGTGATCTTGATATATACAGCTGCAGGTTGGTAGTGTAGTTAATTACATCAATATTTTCGTTTCTCAGCTCACGTACTATTCCATGTATACGTGATCCCTTCATTCCAACGCATGCTCCTACAGGGTCAATCCTCTCGTCATATGACTCAACAGCTACCTTTGCCCTTTCTCCCGGCACCCTTACTATCTTCTTTATTGTTATCAGTCCGTCAAATATCTCAGGTACTTCAAGCTCAAAGAGCCTTTCAAGAAAAACAGGTGATGTACGTGAAAGAATAATATAAGGAGTGTTATTTTTCATTTCAACCCTGATAACAACAGCCCTTATGGTATCTCCTTTACGGAAATGATCCGAGGGTATTTGTTCTGACTTGGGAATAATCAGTTCATTGCCGTCATCATCAAGTATAAGTATTTCACGCTTCCAGACCTGGTACACCTCACCGGTGACAATATCACCTATACGGTCCTTGTACTTCATATAGATGTTATTTTTCTCCAGGTCAAGTATACGTGTTGTAAGGTGCTGTCTGAGTGCCAGTATAGCTCTTCTTCCAAAGTCATGAAGCTTTACCTCGTCAGATACTTCTTCACCCACCTCGTAATCTTCATCTATCTTTTTTGCCTCAGAGAGTGAAATCTGCGTATTTGGGTCTTCAAGGTCTTTATCTTCCACAACTTCCCTGTTTCTCCATATCTCAAAGTCTCCCTTATCAATATTTACGATTATGTCAAAATTCTCATCCGACCCGTATTTCCTTTCAAGCAGACTCCTGAAAACATCTTCCAGGACACTCATCATTGTTGCCCGGTCAATATTCTTCAGCTCTTTAAATTCTGAGAAGGTGTCGATTAAATTTACATTTTCCATCTCGCTTCAAAATCTTAATTATTTGAACCTTATAATTTCTTTCACTGATTTAATATCATCAAAATTAAAAGATACCTCCTGTATCTCTTTTTTCTTTCCTTTTATTTTCTTTTCTGTTTCAATCTCAAAGCCTTCACCCTGGACATTCTTTAATTTGCCTCTAACTTTAACACCATCATTATCAATCACTTCCACCGGGTTGCCAATATTCATCTCATATTGTTCTCTCACCTTGAAGGGCAGGCTTAGACCGGGTGAGGAAACATTCAGTTCGTAATCCTCCTTTTCACGGTCGAGGTTTGCCTCGATATGCCGGCTTATTTCCACACATTCGTCAACAGTGATACCCGAGGGTTTATTTACAAGCACGGTTATCCTGTTTGCGGTCGACACCTTAGCCTCCACAAGGAAGATATCCCTGTCTTTTATAAACTCAATAACCAGATCTTTTACTATCTCTTTGTTAATCATATCACTTAGTAATAACAAAATAGGGGACTCTGGTCCCCTAAGAAGTCAAACACCCCTCAATCGCCTGCAAAGCTACAAATTTAATATGAATTACACAAAACCTTATGTATTAGAGAAAAATGAGTAAACAGTGACTGTGGAGACACAGGTATATATCAAATAAACTTTTCCCGTTTCTGGAGGTTAAACAGTCCCGCCAGCAGGAACAGGATGATTGAAACAAACAGTATTATCCTGTTATCACGAACAATACTGGACCATGCTGTTTCGCTGATATTTTCAGGAACGGCAAAGGGGTTCAGAAAGACATTCCACTTGCTTGTTTCCAGTGGCTCCTGGAGAATAAGGAAGAATAATCCGAATATTATCATCAAAACCGCTGTACCGTTACCATTTTTAACCACTGTTGATATCATAAAGGACATAACTCCCAGGAAGAACACGGGGTAAAGGACATGGTAGGTTATTGCAAGCACCGGCATCCTGATTATCAGAAATGAGGACAGTGATGTAAAGACCAGCAGTATGGCAAAGGTGATTATATAGATAAGGATGATGCGCACCAGCCATACCTTGTACCTGTAATTCGGTATTCCAAACAGTATCTCTATTGTTCTTGCATCCTGGTCATTCTGTATACCGAAGACTGTTGGGTAGAACACCAGCAATATACCGCAGAAAACAAATACCCCGTACATGTCTTCCATCCTCGAAATGTCTTCTGCAAAGACATAGATTAGGGTAAGGCCAATATAAAAAGCTATGGCACCCAGCAGGAACCAGATAAACCTGTTTGCAAAAATGATCTTCAGGTTATAGCCGGTCATTTTTATTATTATATTGGCCAGATCTGCTGTTTTACTGTTTTTGCTCATCTTATAGTTTCATTGTATTTTTTCTCAGCAACCAGAGGTATGAATCTTCCAGGTTAGGATTCACCTCAATAGCATTTTCATGCGGTTTATTACCTGAAATACAGCGTATCCTAACACTGCCTTTTTCAGACATATGGTGAACAACAAGATGCTCTGCTGCCACCTTACGGAATTCGGATGACGGCACATTGAACTGCCATACACGTCCTTCTGCCTCCCTTGTCATCTCGTTGGGGTGGCCGAAATATTTCAGGTAGCCCTTATCAAGCACTGCCACCTTATTACATGAGCTGGATATATCTTCTATTATATGAGTGGAAAAGATAACCACCCTCTCACGGCTGAGTTCCACCAGCAGGTTCCTGAACCTTATCCTCTCGCGTGGATCAAGTCCGGCCGTTGGTTCATCAACCACCAGTATCCTGGGCAGGTGCAGTAATATTTGGGCTATACCTATTCTCTGCTTCATGCCTCCCGAGTAGGATGATATTTTTTCATTTCTTCGATCATACATATGTACTGCCCTGAGCACATATTCAACCCGCTTGTTCCTTGTTTCTGTTTCTGTTATGTTCTTAAGTATGGCCTGGTGCTGCAGGAATTCCCAGGCCGTCATATTCTCATAGGTGCCAAATTCCTGGGGCAGGTAACCTATCAGTCCCTGCAGCTCTTCGCGCTTCTCGGCAACATCCAGACCGTTGATCCATATCTTGCCATAGCTCTGGTCGAGTATGCCGCAGATAATCCTCATAAGGGTGGTTTTGCCGGCCCCGTTTGGTCCCAGCAGGCCGAACATGCCGTTACCTATCTCCATAGACACCCCCCCGAGGGCTTTGAAAGGCTTGCGTTGCTTGCCTATAAGCGGCGTGGCAAGCACAAGCTTATAATAGGCTTTTCTGGCATTTCTGAATCTGCCCTTAAGCCGGTATATGTCTGTTTCATTATCTTTAAGGTACCTGCCTGTTGACCATATCAGAATACCTGCATACCATAAGAAACCTGTAATAATAACAGCAGCAGGGTTTTCCCATTTGAACTGGAAAATCAGCAGGTTAAAAAGAGGAACGAGCCATAGTACGGTTATATTAAGAGATCTTCTAATGACAGCGGGCACATCCCTTTTTTTCTTCAGGACGGAAGACACAGGCTTCCATATCATAAGCAGCATAAACCAGCTTATGATACTGAAAAAGAATATCCAGAAGTTTTTATCAATATATATATAGGTAAAATACACCAGGAAACCCATCAGAGGTATCTGCCAGATGAAGCGGTCAAGGTCCCGGAAGGAGGAGGGTTCCTTTTCCATGCCCGTACGCATCCTTATTCTTTTTGCTGCTTTCCATTCTCTTACCATCCTGGGGTCGCGTTCATATATCTTAACCAGGCTTCTTATCACTATCTTTATGGGTTCACCTTCCGCTATAACCGTCTCACGCGCTTTCCTGAGGCTTGTTCTCACAAACCAGGTAATTGCCGGAACGAGGATCACAGCCAGGATGGTGCTTATAAGTTGCCACATGAACTTGTTGATATTCAGGTAAATCATGATAGTGATAAACACAAAAACTATCAGCATTCCTGTTTTTATTTTCCATTTCTGCGACCTGATCCACGACAGCGAGTTTTCAAGTCCCGTATAGAATGTTGGTATGAATACCAGGGTAAGCATTGTGCTTAGTGCCAGTCCGCCTATCACTGTAATAGCGAAAGATGCGCCTATGGTGGAGGCATACTCTGATTTACCCATTGCCAGGGGCAATAGTGCCACTATTGTGGTGATAGCAGTGATAAGTATGGGCCTCACCCTTGCCAGTCCGGCCGTCATAAGCGCCCTGGACCGCCTGTATCCTCTTTTTCTCAGAATATTTGAATAGTCGATAAGAATGATCCCGTTGTTAACCACCACGCCCAGGAGTATGAGGAACCCGGTCAGGGTGTTTGCATTGAGCAGTGAGTTGCCGGTGAGGATAAGGGCTATCAATGAGCCCAGGGCTGCCAGGGGTATGGAGAGCATCAGTACAACCGGCGTGGACAGGGATTCAAAGACGGCTGCCAGTATCATGAAAATAAGGATGAAAGCAATACCTATCAGGTAATAGAAATCCTTGAGACCATCTTCTTCGTGTACCACTTCAACAGCAATGCCTGAGGGTATGCTTATGCCGGCTATAAGCATGTCAATTTCCTCCCTTGCACTTTCCAGCAAGGTTTTCGATGAATTAATCTCATCATTGAACCTGTATGTTACCGTTATACTTTTTTCCTGGTTTTCGCGGTGTATGCTGCCCATGCCATAGGAGAACACTATATCGGCTATCTCATCCATCTCCACAATATTGCCGTCTGCCCCTGATACCTGCAGCTGTTTAAGGTCGTCTATATTTTTATATTCCTCCTCCTCTTCTTCCTCCGTGTCATATTTTATTATGATATCATACTCATCAATGCCCTGCCTGAATGTAACACCGGAGGAATACTCAGGCTGAAAGGATGACAGTTCAGCAGCAATATTATTCAGGCTTATATTATTCCTGCTCATAAGTTCAGTGTCGAAATTGAGCTGCACTTCGGGGGTGTTATCCTGCACATTGATGCTAACAGAGCGTATGGTATTGAAGTCTTCCATATAATATTCAAGGTCATCGGCCAGGTCGCGCATTTTCCTGAAATCCTGTCCTTTGATTATTATACTCTCATACTGGGTTCCTATACCGAGCATGCGGGTAAAGCTTTCACCCGGGTTGGCCCCGCCGGTGCCCCCACCTCCTCTGCCACCCATGCCGCCACCTGATGATGCTTCTTCCATGCTTATATCAGCACCGCCAAAGTCATGAACTCTCTCATAGATATCATTTTTTATCTCGCCCAGGTTCCTGTCGCTTTCTTTATCCCATTCGTCTTTTAGCCGCACAGTTAATGAGGCCTGGTCTTCTTCTATCTTTGATATTATATCACCTTTCTCGGGCAGGTTGTCCAGCCTTTTTTCCAGTTCGGTAACCAGGGCATCGGTTTTCTCAAGTGTTGAGCCTGCCGGCATCACTATACTTACAGGGAAGCTGGCTGTTTCTATCTCTTCGAGGTTGTTGATGCTGAGTCCAAGCCCTATAAGCAGTGCTGCGAAGAATACAGCCAGGGTGCTGATAATTACTGTGGCGGGCCTTCGCATGCTGGCCTTGAGGATAAGCAGGTATGACTGTATCAGGCGGTCATGCAGGGATAGCTTTTTGAAGATCTGTGACTGACTTTTTCTGGACCATGTAAGAAGGTAATGGGTGGCCATGGGTATCAGCAGCAGGGCAACGGCCAGCGACACCAGCAGGGTGGACACTATTGAGACCCCTATATTCTTACCTATTATCTTCACCATAAAATTATCGGAAAAGACAAAGGGCAGGAAGACTGTGATGGTTGTAAGGGTGGCTGCAATAACGGACCTGTATACCTCTTTTGTTCCTCTTTTTACTGCTTCATCGGTTCCTGTACCGCTTCCTGCCAGCCTGTAAATATTTTCAAGGACAACAACGGAATTATCTATAAGCATACCTATAGCCAGAGCCATGCCAACAAGGGTAAGGCTGTTAATGGTTATGCCGGCTGCGTAGAAGAGGTTGAAAGCGGTATACACTGATACAGGGATGGAGAAAGCTATTATGAAGACAAGGCGTATATTTTTCAGGAAGAACCAAAGAATAATCACTGCAAGTAGACCGCCGACCAGTGCCAGGTTGATTATCTGGTCGATATTTTTCTCCATTATCTCCGCATTATTATTCTGCACTATTATCTCAACACCGGAGGAGGCCATACGCCTGTTAAGCTCATCTATAACATCAATTGTTTTATGAGAGAGGTCAATAATATTGGCCTGGTTATCATATACCAGGTTCACTGTTACAGCATCCAGTCCGTTAACACGGCTGTATGATTCTTCTTCCTTTACACCGAAGAAAATATCTGCAATATCCTTCAGGAGTATAGGGCCCTCCTTGCTTATGACTATATCGGCAATATCGCTTACATCGCTGTATTCAGCTGATATATTGACAAAGAAGCTCCTGTCAGCCTCATATACGCGTCCGGCAAAAACCCTGTCACTGCTGTTTGATGCTATCAGAGACCTTACCCTGTTCATTGTTATACCGTTTGCCCTGCATGCCTCCTCATCAAGCCTTACCTCTATAGAGCTTTCCCTTCCACCGAACACTTCAACGCCTGCTATACCGTCAATATTCTCAAGCTCTGGTTTTATGTCTTTGTCAGTGATATCCCTTATCCTGTCGACACCGCCGCTGCCCCTTACCTGCAGGTCCATAAACTGGCTGTTGAGCTGCTCCAGGTCTATCCGGATAATGTTGATCATAAACTCTTCAGGAAGGGTTTTTGACAGTACATTTACTTTTTCCTGCAGCTTAAGGTATGAATATTTCAGATCGGCATTCTGGTTATAATATATCATCACCGTCCCGTTTCTTGATGTGACGGTGGATTCTATCTTCTCCACATCCTCAAGGGTGCCAACAGCGCCTTCCACCGGTATTACTGCCTGGTTCTCAATATATGAGGGGTCAACATCAAGCATGGAGTTTACCTGCACTATCAGTGTTGGCAGCTGGGCATTGGGGTACAGTTCAACCTGCAGCTGCTGATATGAGACATAACCAAGTAATGACAGCCCTATAAAGAGCATGCTTATCAGTGTCTTTCTTTTGATTATAAATTCCATATCGCTTTAGTCAGCTTGGGCTATATGAGTATTCTTTTTACCGCTTACCATATCCTTAAAGGCATCCAGCACCCAGTAAACACAGGGTATCACTATCAGAGTAAGTATTGTTGATGTTACAAGTCCGCCTATAACCGCGAGTGCCATGGGTGATCGGAGTGATGCACTTTCACCAAATCCCAGTGTGAGAGGCAGCAGGGCCAGTATGGTTGTTATGCTGGTCATGACTATGGGCCTGATTCTCTGACCGCCGGCTTCTATTATTGCCTGCCTGCGGTTTAACCCGTCCGTTCGCAGCTGGTTGATCCTGTCAATAAGAATTATTGAATCATTTACGGCTATGCCTGCCAGCATAATAATCCCTATATATGCCATTATATTCAATGCCTTGCCCATAAGGAAGAATATCCATATTGATCCTACTGCAGCCAGGGGTATGGTAAGCAGGATAACGAAGGGATGGATCAGCGACTCAAACTGGGATGCCAGCACCATGTACACAAGAATTATTGAAAGTAACAGGGCAAAGGTCAGGTTCTCCATTGATTCTTCTCTCTTTAGCTCATCGCCCGTGATTATTGTCCTGTAGTCTGCCGGCAGTGTTATGGTCGCCAGTATTTCTTCAGCTTCTTTCACCACCTGGTCAAAATGAGTCTCTTCGTTGACCATGGCATAAACATAAGCTGTTCTGACCTGGTTATTTCTGTTTATCTCGCGTGGCGACCTGACCCTGGATACCGTAGCAAGCTCACTGAGGGGCACTGATATAGCTCCTGCCTTAATTACCAGGTTATGCAGGCTGTTGAGCGGCACCTCTTCAAGCTTCACCGTTATATCCCTGAGTTCACCGCCCTGTTCAAAGTCGCCGGCAGCTGAGCCGCTGAGGTGCGACTGCACCTGTGATATTATCTCCTCCACGGATACATTATAGTAGCTGGCTTTATAGCGGTCTATCATTATATCCACCTCGGGACTCCCTTCATCCAGGGAGCTGCTTATATTGAATATATTATCCGACATCAGCAG
>JAWLFR010000100.1:0-8073 GCA_041685495.1 Bacteroidales bacterium | reverse complement strand
TGAATGGTGTCACTATTTTAAAGAAAGCTTCAGGGATCCGGAGATGAGTCTTGAATTTCTGAAGAAAGACCTGAGGGATAATGTAAAAAGCAAAGATCAGCCTGTTGTGCTGTTATTTCACTATGGCTGGGACGACTTCAGTCTGCTCTGGTGGACAGAGGATGAGCAGGAACGATTTTACCGGGAAATAAAGGACTATAATGTTGAGGGTATTTTTCATGGTCATGATCATGCAGTTGAACATTATCACTGGAAGGGCATAGATGTCTGGAGCGCAGGATCACCCCAGTCGGGGGAAAAAACCGGTAATTTCCTGCTTGTTAATCTGACCGGGGATTCCCTCCGGGTAAAAAAGGTAACTCTTAATAATATAGAATCACTGAATAACTAACACCTCATTTCTATGTGCCGATACTTTGTATTATTGATTGCATTCCTGCTGCTGCAATTTAATGCAGGTGCCCAGGGAACAGTTAAGCTGTCAGATGGTAATATGAATGCTGTTTTTTCTCAAACGGGCATAAGCTCTGTTACCAGCAGCGATGATCCTTATGAGGCCAGTCCGGTATCCGGCAGATTCGGCCGACCGGTAATAAACTACAGGATTGCCCGGGGCGACTGGCTTACACATTATATGGGCAACACCATAATGAATACCGAAGATGATAAAGTTAAATACCTGCATTATATAAAGGGTATGCCCATGAGCCTGGAACAGGAATTTGTAGCTGAAGACGGGGGCATAACATGGAAGATGAAACTTAAAACAGAGATGGAATTTCCGGTTAAGATCGGCGATTTTGCAATTCCCATGCCATGGAACCTGCCCCGCGGAGGTAATCCTGAACAAACATTTGAAACAGGCTTTACCAAGCATCACTATATTGCAGGAGATGGGTCCTTTATGTATTTTACCAGGCCCTCAGGTAAAGCGCCGTATTTCATTGTTATGGCCCTGCCGGGAACGCGACTTGAATATTTTGATGCCGATGGTGAATACAGGGTTTATATACATTCGGGTCATGCCGGTAAACTCCAGGAAGGAAACTGGCGCTATGAACATACGTATCATGACCTCGCTCCTGCAGGGGAGGAAGGTTCACAGCTGGAATATTCCTTCCGGATGCAGTGGGCAAACAGCTATGATGAACTCAGACAAATATTATATGATAACGGTCTGCTGGATATCAGGGTTGTACCGGGTATGAGCCTGCCGCGCGACCTGGAAGCCAGGGTGGCGATACGTTCAAAAAATGATATCACGGACATAAGGGCTGAGTACCCGGAACAAACTGAGATTGAATTTATTGAAAAAACAGATGATAACCATTATATCTATAAGGTGAGATTTGACAGGCTGGGTGAGAATATGCTCTATGTTGATTACGGTGACGGGCTGACCAATCACCTCGAATTCTTCTCCACCGAAGACATGGAAACGCTTTTTAAGAAGAGAGCATCTTTCATAGTTAACAGCCAGCAACATAAGGTGCCGGATAAGTGGTGGGACGGACTGTATTCAATATATGATATGAAAAACGGGGTGCTCAGGGGACCGGAAAACACAGACGGATATGACTACTGGTGGGGATATGTGCTGGCCAGTGATGACCCGGCCCTGTGCAAGGCACCATATGTAGCGGCAAAAAATGTATTCTATCCTGATAATGATGAAATAAAATCAGTTGAATATTACCTGGAAAAATTTGTATGGGGCGGTCTCCAGAGGACCGGTGAGGAGACTCCCTATCCATATGGTATCTATGGAACACCTAACTGGATGGTTAACAGGGATCCTGTGAAGAGGGCAGGTGTAAAAGACAGGAACCTGGACAAGATGAATATATGGCGTTCATACGATTATCCTCATATAGTAATGCTGTATTACCATATGTACCAGATCGCAGAGATGTATCCGGATAAAGTTGAATATCTCGATGCAGAGGGATACCTCGAAAGGGCATGGCAAACAGCCAGGGCCTATTTTATTTATCCCTATGAAATATTGCCATGGTATGACACCTATAAATGGGGATGTTATAATGAGCTTGTGATCGAAGACCTTATTTCCGCCCTCGAAGAGCATGGCAGAGACGAAGAGGCTGATTGGTTAAGAAATGAGTATGAAAAGAAAGTGAAATATTTTATTTATGATGATGACTATCCCTATCGTTCAGAATATGCAATAGACCGTACCGCTTTTGAGTCTTCCTACGCTTTTGCACGCTACGGTGCTACAAGGGATATGGAGCCCGACACCAGGCTGTGGTACGATGTCAAACTGGAGAAATGGTGGTCACATCCAGAGGTAAGCAAAGAAGAGGCACGTGACTTTATGGATCAGCAGCATTATGCCGGACTTGCCGTAAGGGGCTGGCTGGAGACAAAATATTTCCTGCTGGGATCAGATTTTACTACCAGCTCAGACCGCCACTGCCTGTCCTATATGGCACGCATGGGAGGATGGTCCATACTGGACTATGGACTGAGGTTCGCTGATGAGCCGTGGGACTGGCTGCAGCTTGGCTATGCTTCCTACCTCAGCGCCTGGTCGCTGATGAACACCGGAACAGAAGAAAGCAATTATGGTTACTGGGCCCCTGGAAAAGAGAATGACGGGGCTACAGGATGGGCTTTTATGGCTTCAAAAAAGGGACGGGCATGGATACGAAAGGATGTTGAAAGAGGAGCCTGGTTCTATGACGGTGAACAGGATCTGGGACATGGCTCAGCAGTGAGGATGGCAGCTACAGTGCTTGCTGAAGATCCCCTGTTCGGATGGCTGGCATACGGAGGTTCGCTGGAAGAAAAAGGGATGGAATATCATGTTACACCAAAAGACGGTCTCAGGTGCCGGTTCTGGGTAATGACTGACGATGAACGTGTGGGTATGGAGATGGAAAGAGATGGATTTAAAAAGGATGAAAAGGTAATATATGACAGTAAAGAGAAAACAATAAAGGCCCTTGTTGAGAACAGGAGCGGTGATGAGCATATTACACGTATATACCTTAGCTTAGCCCCGGACTGGGAACTGAAGCTTGATGGCAAAAAGCTGCGAATAAGGGAGTCGGGCAGCAGAAAATATGCAGATATGAAGATTTCAGCAGATTCACACCTTCTTACACTGGAAAAGAAATAATAAACTATACAATAAACCTGAGATGATGCAAAAAACAATATCTGTCAACATTACATTATTATCACTGATGCTTGCTATTATAGCCGGAGCCTGCAGTGATAATAAAAAAATTGCTACCGGTCCCGAATACACTTATAAGGAATGGCCATATACCGTGCCGGCAAGGATATCGGATGAGAATAATGAAGAGCTGTTCCTGATGGCACTGGGTGATGTTGAAACAAGCATGGCAGACGGTGTCTTTGACCCTGTGGAGGACCAGGTAACACTGGATGACGGCACAATAATTCCACACTGGTACAGGGATAGCCTGGGACTGGATTACTACAGCCCGGTAAAAAAGGATATCTTCCCCTTGCCGCCCTCAGGGATGTGTACCTGGTATTATTATTACCAGCATATTAATGAAGAAGAGGTGAAGCTTAATGCTGACTGGATAGCGGAGAACCTTATTGATTATGGCGCTACAGTACTGCAGATAGATGACGGGTGGCAAAAAGAAAGGGAAGATGGGGGTCATGGTTCGCGCGACTGGACAGGCACTGACGAAGCCTTCCCCTCGGGAATGGAAAAGCTGGCTGAATATATAAAGGGGCGCGGACTGGTACCGGGGATATGGATAGCACCGCACGGGCAGTCCAACGACTCAGTGGTGAATGAAAATCCCGGTGTCTTTATTTTTAAACCTGACAGCAGCTCTGCCTCCAGCACATGGGAAGGGAAATACCTGGTGGACCCTACATCAGAAGCCTCCCATGATTATCTTTATGACCTTTTTGATATGATGGTTGATTGGGGATATGACTATTATAAGATAGATGGTCAGCCTATCGTCGTAAGGGAATATGACAGGGTCAATGAATTTATGGAGAATCCGGGTGAGGATAATGAGGAATTATACCGCCGGACCCTGGAAATAATGCGTGAAGCAATAGGTCCTGAACGGTACCTGCTCGGATGCTGGGGAATACCAACCGAAGGCATGGGTATAATGGACGGATCGCGGACAGGCGGCGATGTGGTACTGGGATGGAGCGGCTTTTTTACCTCACTGATGCCCACAATGAGACATTACTACCAGCATAATATTGCATGGTATACTGATCCGGATGTGCTGATGCTGCGCCAGCCACTGACGCTGCAGCAGGCACAGGTATGGGCAACGCTGCAGGGGCTGACCGGACAGGCACTGATGACAAGCGACAGGCTAACAGACCTCTCGGATGAGAGGGTGGAACTGCTGAAAAAAGTTTACCCGGCAGTGGATATAAGACCGGTAGACCTGTTTCCCACTGACAGGAGGAAAACACTGTGGGACCTGAAAATAAATCACCTCGGCAGGCAGTATGATGTGCTTGGACTGTTTAACTTCGGTGAGAAAGAGCTGAAGCAGCATGTGCTGGATTTTTCAGATATCGGTCTTGACCATGAAGGCCCGTATCATGCCTTTGACTTCTGGCATAATGAATACCTTGGTGCCTGGGAAAAAGGAATGGCCTTTGAAGTGCCGCCCACCAGCTGCAGGGTGATAACGCTTATGCCTGATAATGGAAAGATACAGCTGGTGTCGACAAACAGGCATATAACACAGGGCTGGGTAGACCTGGAAGAGATAGAGTATGATGACGAGACAAAGAAATACTCCGGAGTGAGCAATATAATAAAAGATGATCCATACCAGCTCCATTTTGCCTGTCCCAGGGGTGAATATTATAAGATAAGCGAGGTTAAAGTCAGAAAAGGGGGTAAGGTGAGGACAAGCATAACAAACCACCAGGGATGGTCTACAGTGACCATATATCCCTCAAAAACAACCGCTATAGAGTGGGAGGTGTCTTTTGAACCCGCCTATTCTTATAAATATGAGACCAGGGATCCGGGCAGACTGTCTGTCGAAGCCGTGGGTGAGGATGCAGTTAAGCTCAGCTGGCGTGCGCAGTATTACCTTAATGCAGGATACCAGGTCTATCTCAATAATGAGCTGATAGGCTATTCGCCTGCTACATACTTTATACTGGAGGGACTGGATCCTGAAAAGGAATATACGGCCGATGTAAGGACGGTGTGGAAAGATGGCGAAGTGAACAGTCTCCCTGAAGATGAAAGAGACCATGGAATAAGTTTCAGAATAAAAGATAATAAAGTTTATGAAAAAGAGAATTAAGAATAGCCTCTTACTTATCGGGCTTATACTTTTAATGAACGCCTGCGGCGGTGAGAAAGAAAAGATTTTTACCGGGACAACAGACTTTGCCGGGCTATCGGAAGTAACTCTGCTGGACGGACCTTTTAAGGACGCCATGATTGGAACTGATGAGTACCTGCGCAGCCTGGACCCCGACCGCCTTCTTCATTTTTTTCGTCTGAATGCCGGACTTGATACCCTTAAAACGCATTATGGCGGATGGGAAGAAAGAGAGCTGAGAGGACATAGCATAGGTCATTACCTCTCTGCCTGCGCCATGATGTACCTGTCGGCTGGCGATACAGTACTGAAAAATAAGGCAGAGTATATTGTCAGTGCGCTGGACGAATGCCAGCAGGCAACAGGATCAGGGTACCTGTCTGCCTTCCCTGAAGAATTTATAGACAGGGTGGAAAATAACGAAGAAGTGTGGGCCCCATATTATACACTGCATAAGATAATGGCCGGACTGTACGATTGTTACCACTACCTGGACAATGAGCAAGCACTGGCAGTGCTGAAAAAAAAGGCAGACTGGCTTGATGACCGTACCAGCAATATAAGCTATGAACATATGCAGGATATACTTGATCATACAGAGCAGGGTGGCATGAATGAGGTGCTGTATAACCTGTACTCAGTAAGCGGTGATGACAGGTATCTTGAGCTGGGAAACAGGTTTTACCAGGAAAGCTATTTCAGACCGGTACTGTCATATTACGACAGCCTCAAAGGATTGCATGTAAACTCTTATATTCCTAATGTGGTGGGACTGATGCGTAAATATGAACTGACAGGTGATGATGAATCATACAGGATATCCCGGTGGTTCTGGAACCAGGTGACTGAAGCAAGAAGTTATGTTACAGGCGGCACAAGTAACGGTGAACACTGGAATACCGATCCATACCATATGCATGAAGAACTCGGCCCTTCCAGCCATGAAACATGCTGTACCTATAATATGCTTAAGCTGACCAGGCAGCTGTTTAAGGATAAGCCGCAGGCGCATTATATGGATTATTACGAGAGGGCACTGTGGAATGGTATATTGCCGACACAGGATACACTGACGAATATGACCATGTATTATGTGCCCATGCAGTCGGGGTACTATAAGACATTCGGGACACCAGAGAATTCATTCTGGTGCTGCACCGGCAGCGGTATGGAGAATTTCGCCGGGATAGGGGATGATATCTATGCCTATGGCAATAACAGGCTGTATGTTAACCTTTATATAGCATCTGAATTGCGAATTGATGAGCATGATTTTGTGCTGACACAGGAAACATCTTTCCCGGAAGATGAAAATATATCCTTAACTGTCCGGCCCGGATCAGCAGCTGACTTTTCTCTCTGCCTGAGGATACCTGCATGGGCCGGGCATGATTACCAGGTGTCTGTAAATGGTGCAAAAACAGATGCAAGGACTGCACCAGGCTCATATCTTGTGATAGATCGCATATGGAAAGAAGGTGATAAGATAGAACTGAAACTGCCGATGGCCCTGCATGTAAACACATTGCCGGCAACACATGAATATTCCTCTCTGCTATATGGTCCCATAGTGATGGCAGCCAGTCTGGCAGACACTGCACTTACTGAGGACAGGGTATATGGCAGGTATGGTCCCTATATGGACGAACCACAGGAATATATACCGCAGGTGCAAGTACCTGAAAATAAAGAAACAGTGAAAGCCTTTAATAATAACGGCAGTATGAGTTTTAAGGCCGGGACGACCGATGGCGACAGTATAGAATTTATTCCTTTTTATAAGCTGTTTAATACCAGGTATATGATTTATTTTAAAACCTCTGACTGATATGAAAAGCATAAGAAAATATCTGACTTTTCTATTATTTATTATTCTTGCTTCCTGTACACCCCGTCAGGAACAACCCAATATCATCCTGATAATGGCAGACGATATGGGGTTCTCTGATATAGGATCATATGGCGGTGAGATAAGTACTCCTAACCTTGACCGTCTCGCCTCCGACGGCATACGCTTCACTCAGTTCTATAATAACGCGCGTTGCTGCCCTACAAGAGCGGCACTGCTGACTGGACTCTACCCTCATCAGACCGGACTGGGACATATGGTTGACGGCGTTGTCGGTGAAGGCGGCTACTACGGTGAAATAAACCGTAACTGTGTAACCATAGCTGAAGTGCTGGGCTCTTCCGGTTATTCAAACTATATGTCAGGTAAATGGCATATTTCACGCTCTGTGCTGCCGGAGGATAAGAGCAACTGGCCCCTTCAGAGAGGATTCGATAAGTTTTTCGGTACAATAACAGGCGCAGGAAGCTTTTATGATCCCGCTACCCTCACAATGATGAATGAGCCCGTTAAAGCCGGAAAAGGATTCTATTATACCGATGCTATATCAGATACGGCATGTGCATTTGTGAATTCACATATTAGTAGCAGTGCGGATAAACCTTTTTTTATGTATGTGTCATATACCGCCCCGCACTGGCCATTGCATGCACCGGAGGAAGATATAGTAAAATACCAGGAAATGTATGAACAGGGCTGGGATGTGCTGAGACAGAAACGCTTTGAGAAGCTTAAGGAGATGGGTGTCATAGATGAGCATCTTGTGCTGTCTGAACGCGACCCGCGGGTCCCTGCATGGGAAACAGTTGATGAAAAGGAGTGGCAGGCAAGAAGGATGGCTGTCTATGCAGCCCAGGTTGATATTATGGACAGGGGAATAGGGCGTATAGTAGAGAC
>JAWLFR010000099.1:0-8229 GCA_041685495.1 Bacteroidales bacterium | reverse complement strand
ATATCATGATAGCTTATCCCGTAATGTACAGTTGGATAATCGCTACTGACTTGTAGATTTTTGTTATAAGTATAAGCCCTTCACTTCCAGTAAGGCATACAGGTATAACAGCTACCCTGACAGGGACAGCAGTGTGCTATGTCCAGCGGTTTTATAAAAGGTAGCCGGGCCGGGAGGGTGAAAACACAGTCTTATACTTTTATCTTACTATGCTCCTCGGCCGTAACAACCTGGTAGGCCTTATTAACAATAAGGTCAGCTTTGGGTTTGAGCGAGGTAACGGCTTTATGCTCACAGTCAAGTATCTTCAGCCTGAAAGTGTTCATCTCCTCTTTCATCCTCATGATCTGGTTAATCTTTGTCTCCTGGTAGGTAAGATCAATAAAAACCCTCAGGTCAACATCCGGGGCATCGATGGCATACAGACCATCGATAATCAGCAGGTCTATCTTGCTGAAATCGGTAATCAGCTTATCCACCTGCTCGGGTATCAGGTCAATGCAGGGGACCATACATTCCTGCTCTTCTTTGAAATCCCTAATGGTCTTCCTTATCTTCACCCAGTCATACTCATCAATACCTATCCTGTCAAAGCCCTTATTCCTACGCCACTCTTCACGTAAGAGGGGCTGTATCTTATAATAATTATCGGTATGTATAACCTTCACCCTTATATTATCTTCTTTCAGAGCCTTGCCGAGGGTATGTGCCAGCTCGGATTTACCCGAGCCTGACTCTCCTGATATACCAACAATATACCTGTATCTTCCGTTTTTCTTCTCCAGCTCCTGTCTCACTATCTTCTGAATAGCTTTAGCAGCTTCCTTGTGCATCTCGCTTATCAAAAGCACATCACCTAACATTCTGTCTTATTTTTTAAATTCATCTTAAATATCCTGCCTCTTTCCAGTACAATTTTTTCACCGCAAATATGGACTTTTATTTTATTTTTCCTGCTCCTGTCGGCTATTATTTCAAGGCTGTTTTCAATAACAGCCACTTTGAAATGTGAAGCCCTGAAACTGAAACTGAACTTCACGCTCTTCCAGTGTTCCGGCAGATCGGGAAATATTACTGGTTCATCGCCCGACAGATCCAGTCCGCAGAAGACAGACATCACAGTATACACTGTTCCGGCCATTACACCGCAATGTATGCCTTCTCCTGTTGTTCCTCCCTGTATGTCAACCAGGTCGCTCTGCAGTGCCTCCATATACATTTTCCATCCAAAATCATGCCTTCCCAGCCTGTATGCCAGCTCTGAATGTACCAGTCTTGACAGCGTTGAACCATGGGATGTCCTTGCAATATAATAATCAAAGTTCTTCTCAAAGTAATCCTCAGGCACCTCATATCCCAGCCTGTTAATGATGGATGTGGTTGTATCATGTCCGAGGTTAAAGAAAGCCATCAGCAGGTCAGCCTGCTTGGACAGTTTATACTCATCCGGCGATTTACCTTCAGCTTTAAGTATCCTGTCAAGACGGTGAATATCTCCATACTTCTCCCTGTATGCATCCCAGTCCAGTTCCTTAAGCTCAAGATAGCCCCTGAACTGTTCAATAATACCCTCAGCGGAAATACTAAGCAGCAGATTTGAGCTGATATCATTCCATTTTTCCAGCTCGTCCGGCTTAACCACCTCATAGCTGTTAAACAGCTTATCCTTCTCCACCTCACTCAGTCCTTCCATAAATTCCAGCGCCTTCTGCATCATCCAGCTTGTCATTATATTGGTATAGGCATTATCTGTCAGGCCTCCTTCCTTTTCTCCCGGCAGCTTTTCATGAAATTCATCCGGACCCATTACCTTATGTATATGATATCCGCCTTCTTTCTCATCATATTCACATTTACTTTCCCAGAAACGGCAAATCTCAAAGAGCATCTCGGCTCCATACTTCATCATAAATGGTTTATCGCCGCTTACCAGGTAGTAGTTATAGAGATTAAAAGCAATAGCCAGGCTTACATGTCTCTGCAGGTGACTGTAATCATCGCCCCACCTGCCCGAAACTGGATTAAGATGTACAACCTGCGTTTCCTCCCTTCCGTCACTGCCACTCTGCCAGGGATACATCGCTCCCCTGTATCCCTCCTTACGGGCGGCATCCCTTGCCCTGTCAAGCCTTCTGAACCGGTACATAAGCACTGATTTCACCACTTCCGGGAAATGGATATTATATAAAGGCAGGATATACAGCTCATCCCAGAATATATGTCCGCGGTAAGCCTCACCGTGCAGTCCGCGCGGCGGTATGCCGGCATCAAGGTCCACATGGTGTGGTGATGCCGTAACCATCATATGGTACAGGTGCAGCCGCACCAGTTTCTGAGCATTCCTGTCGCCTTCCACAAAGGTATCTGCTTCACCCCATATTTTATCCCATGCCTTTGCCGACAATTCCAGTTCCCCTATATAATCAGTCATCCTCCCTATTGCCTTACGGCAATGCTTTTCTGGTATTGTAACCTTCTTATCCTGTGAGCTGTAGATGGCTACAAGCTTTTCCAGTACCTGTTCCTTTCCCTTTTCAGCTTTAATGGTGAAATCCTGGCAGGCCTTGCCCTTAGAACATGCACAATTCATTATACCGTCCAGATCCTCACTACCATTTAATATATGCCGGGCGCCCAGCTTTATTACAATATTAGATTCTGTTGTTCTAACCTTAATAAATGCCCTGTTGCCATCCACCCTTTCCGACATATGACTCAGGTGATCCTGGTTAAGATCCTTATACCTCTCCACACCTGCATTTATATGGTTGCCGTCAAGCTCAGACCTGATAGTTATCTCTTCATCATAATTAACAGGTATTACAGTGTATTTCATTGCTGCAACATGCTTATAATGCATGCTGGCAAACCTTGATGATCGGACTATTGTTATCCTCCCCTCAGCATCCTCCAGTTCAAGCTCACGCTGAAGCTCTCCATTCCTGAAATTAAGTTTCCGGCTGAACTTTTTAATTTTCATTCCCGGATCCGGACCAAAAGAGAACCATTCACCATCACCTATCCTGAATTTAACAGCTATCCAGTTTGGGATATTAACAAAATCTTCATTCTCTATATCCCTTCCTGCCACCTTTGACACAAGCCTGTTATACAGTCCGGATATATACGTGCCGGGGTAATTAACCTTATTGGCTTTACTTTCCTCCAGTGCTCCCCTGGTACCGAAATACCCGTTACCCACAGTCAGCAATGTTTCCCTTGACTGCTCTTTATCCATATCATAATCATGATACTGCAGGCACCAGCTATCCCTTTCGATTCCCTCATCAAACCACTTATTAATATCATCAATACTAATCTCCGAGAGGTCTTCAACAACTATATCCCCTCCATTGACAAGCAACTCATTTACATTACCCTCACGTGCAACACCGAGCACAAGCCCAAAATTGCCGTTCCGGCCGGCCTGCACACCTGACACTGCATCCTCCACCACTATTGACCTGTGATATTCCACACCCATCCTGTCGCATGCCGTGGTAAAAATATCAGGCTCAGGCTTACCTTTCAGTCCCAGTTCAACCGATACAACACCATCTATCCTTGTCTCAAAAAGGTCAAGCAACCCGGCCGTCTCAAGCACAAGCTTGCAGTTCTTGCTTGATGAAGCCACACCTACATGCACTCCGAGTTTTTTCAGCTGATTAATCATCTTAACGGTTGACTCATACACCTGGACTCCTTCCCTGTCGAGTATCTCCCTGAACTTAACATTCTTGCGGTTTCCCAGGCCGCAGACCGTATCTAGTGAAGGATCATCGGAGGGATCACCATAATCCAGCTCTATTCCCCTTGATTCCAGGAATGAAGCCACTCCTTTATACCTGGGCTTGCCATCCACATAAGGAAGGTAATCATCATTATGGGTAAACTCTTTGAAAGCTACATTATTCTTTTCCGACCATTCATGCAGGAACTCGTCAAACATACGTTTCCAGGCTGTTCCATGAACAAGAGCTGTTTTGGTAATTACACCATCCAGGTCAAATATTACGGCATCGAATTTCAGCATATTTAAAACTATTTATTACAAAATTTGGTTATAAAAGCCAGTCATTGTATTTTATTGAAGATTTTATCCAGATCGATCCTGCTTTAACGATACAAAAATGATAACCTGCAATTAAAACACACAAAATAATGAAAAAATTATTCATAGCCTCAAAACAGGTCCCTCTAAATGTGTCATTCGATGAAACGGGACTCCAGTTAGAACATACAGGTGAATTATCCATACCCGGACTCAAGGAGTTTTACGAACAGTTTGAGACTACGTGGGTAGGATATACCGGCCTGACTGATCAGGATTGCAGTGAAGAGGACAAGAAAAAGATAGACAGGGAATTAAAGGAGTGCAGCTGTGTGCCCATTTACTCCGGCAGGGAAGATTATGAATTATTCCTTCATGATTTTTCAAGGAACACCCTCTGGCCCCTCTTTCATTATTTCCCCCAGGACACGGAATATAATGACAAAGCCTGGGAAGCATATATGAAGGTTAACGGTATTTATGCGGCGAAACTGGCCTCTCTTATGAATGACGGGGATATACTGTGGGTGCATGATTTCCACCTTATGCTTCTCCCAAAAATGATAAGAGATCTGCGTCCGGGTATATCCACAGGGATTTTTATCCATGTCCCCTTTCCTTCCTACGAGGTCTTCAGGTTACTACCCTGGAGAACTGAGATCCTCGAAGGGATGCTGGGTGCAGATCTTATCGGTTTTCACACCTATGGTTATGTAAGGCATTTCCTGAGCAGTGTAAGGAGACTGATGGGCTACGATACTGTTTTCAACAGGATAGCCATTGACGAAAGGACGTTAATGATAGATGCTTTTCCCAGGGGCATCCATTATGAGAGGTTTGTAAGTGAGCTTAAGCTGCTGCGGGAAAATGGCCAGGGAAAAGAGAACAAGATAAAAAAGCAGATTGAACATCACCTTGTTGAATCGAAGGACAAAAAGATTATCCTGTCCATAGACCCCCTTGATTATACAAAAGGCATACCCCAGAGGGTAAGGGCCTTTGAGCTGTTCCTCCAGGAACATTCCGAATATCTTGAGAAGGTGAGTCTTCTGCTCCTTGCCCTCCCTACAGGGGAAACGGGACCATCATACCATACACTCAAGAGCCAGGTTGATGAGCTGGTGGGAAGGATAAACGGCACCTACGGCACTATTGTATGGACACCGATAATATACCTTAACCAGCACTTCAGCTTTGAGGAGTTAATAGGGCTGTATGCCTTCTCAAATATAGCTCTAATATTACCCCTGCGCGATGGCATGAATATGGCTGCCAAGGAATATGTAGCATCACGCATTGACGGGAAAGGTGTTCTTATACTCAGCGAGCTTGCCGGTGCTGCCAAGGAATTGCATGAGAGCATACTTGTTAACCCCAATGACCTTGGTGCAGTGGTAAAAGCCATTAAACAGGCACTGGAAATGCCTGATGATGAGCAGGTCAGGCGCAACAGGGTAATGAATGAAAGACTCAAACGTTACACACTGAACAGGTGGGCTAATGAATTTATCTCCAAGCTACAGGGTGTTAAGAAGATACAGGAGACCAACCTGACAAGGAAACTGAGTCAGAGAAGGAAGAATGAGATAATCACCACATACAAGATTGCCGGCAAACGCATCCTTTTTCTCGATTATGACGGTACGCTGGCATGGTTTAAAAAGAATCCGGAAGACGCAAAGCCGGATGAGGAACTGTACAGTATTATCGATGCACTTACTGCTGATGAGAATAATACCGTCACCATCATCAGCGGCCGCGACAAGGAGACACTCAGCAGATGGTTCCCCGATAAATGGAAGCTGCATTTTATTGCCGAACATGGTGTGTGGCTCAAAGAACCAGACGGGAACTGGCATATGATGGAGCAAATAGATAATGAGTGGAAAGAATCTGTCTTACCCCTGCTGGAGTTCTTTGTTGATCAGACACCCCAGACCTTCATTGAGCATAAAAATTTTTCCCTGGTATGGCATTACCGCAAAGCCGATCCCGACCTCGGTGAACAAAGGGCATGGGAGCTTAAGGACGAACTTCGCTACCTTACAGCCAACCTCAACCTGGAAATAATGGACGGGGACAAGGTGCTTGAGATAAAATATTCCGGTATCAATAAAGGCCGGGCAGCCCTGCAAAAGATGGCTACAATTGATTATGACTTTATCTTCGCCGTGGGCGACGACTGGACGGATGAATATACTTTCGATGCCATGCCGCCGGAAGCATACACAATAAAGGTAGGCACAAAAACCACCAAAGCAAACTATTACGTTAAGGCTGTTGACGATGTACGATCACTGCTCAGGGAATTTACGAAGAAACACTGAAAAAATTAAAATATGATTCCGAATCAAAACCTGGCGACAGAGTGATAATGAAAACATGAAGAATGCATGTTTTGATTCTCTGAGCTGTTTTGCGTAACTTGCAAAACTTTGATTATGCTATATTTAAACATGATGATAATATGATATTACGAATGAGGATTTTTCTTATTATACCGATAATCACACTGTTATTTTCTTCCTGCAGCACCGAAGAGCCAATATCCGGGGAGCCTAACATAATATATATACTGGCAGATGACCTGGGCTATGGTGATGTCTCCTCCTTTAACCCGGCATCAAAAATAATAAGCCCTAATATTGACATGATTGCCTCAGGAGGAATGATGTTTAAGGATGCTCATTCAGGCTCATCAACAGGCACCGGCAGCAGGTACGGCATACTAACAGGACGTTACTCATGGAGAACAGACCTTGAGGAGGAAGATAAAAATAATCCGGGTAAACCACTTATTGACGAAAACAGGCTAACCGTAGCCTCCATGTTAAAAGAAAAAGGCTATTCCACAGCATGTATAGGGAAATGGCAGCTGGGACTGGGCTGGGTAACAGACCAGGAGAACGGAGACATTGATTTCAGCCGGGAACTGACAGCAGGACCGGGCACTTCAGGTTTTGACTATTCCTATATTGTACCCGGCTCTCTCAACATACCGCCTTACGTTTATATTGAGAATCATAAGGTAACAGCAGAACCTGACCGTACAAGCTCCGACAACTCGGAGTACGGAGGATGGAAGGAAGGACTCACCGGTGCTGATTTTAAACATGAAGAGGTGCTTCCGCATCTTACAGAAAAGGCGGTGGAATGGATAAACGGGAATGCAAAAGAAGATGAGCCCTTCTTCCTTTATTTTGCGCCTACAGCCCCTCATGC
This sequence comes from Bacteroidales bacterium, assembly GCA_041685495.1. Taxonomy (GTDB): domain Bacteria; phylum Bacteroidota; class Bacteroidia; order Bacteroidales; family VadinHA17; genus UBA9300. The sequence goes on along the minus strand of JAWLFR010000099.1, from coordinate 956 downwards.
CCCTGTACTACCATCGGAAGAATTCGAGGGGGTAAGCAGCACTAACCCATACGGCGATTTTGTGGTGATGCTCGACCATATGGTAGGACAGATAACGGCTGCCCTTGAAGAGAATAAGGCATCGGAAAATACAATAATTATATTCACCTCCGATAACGGTTATGCACCTGGTCCCGGTATTAAGGAACTAAGCACACTTGGACATTCACCCGGATTTGTATACAGGGGCCATAAATCGGATATCTTCGAAGGCGGACACCGTGTGCCCTTTATCATCAGGTGGCCTGATGTAATAAAACCGGGAAGGACTGGTGTAGTGCCGGTATCACTTAATGACCTTATTGCCACCATGGCAGACATAACAGGCTATAAGCTGTCCGATGATGCTGCAGAGGATTCATACAGCCTGCTCCCGGTGATAAAAGAAGAAACTGTTAAATATGAAAGAGAATCGATAATACATCATTCAGAGAGAGGACACTATGCCATAAGAAAAGGTAATTGGAAGCTCATAGCATCTGCCGGCACCGAGGCACCCGGACTCCAAACAGAGGGTGAAACAGGAGAAACAGAATTACCTGAACCACGTTTATATGACCTCGAAAGCGACCCCAGGGAGGAAGATAATGTAGCCGAAGATAATCCGGATATTGTGGATGATCTGAAAGAACTGCTGCTCGAATATATACAGAAAGGACGATCAACACCCCGTACGGAGCAGTAAAAATTACGGCAGAACAGGTCAACACCCGGCTGACCAACCCGGTACGGCTTCAGAACTACATCCAAAATAAGGCTGATTATGATTCGCTGCGATAATAAATAACCAGGTTGGCCTGCTGTTTTACAAGGTCAATGCGGCCTATCTTTATCCTTGTGATATTAAGTCCTGTCAGCTCCCTGAGTATGCCGGCAAGATGCTTCTCTCCCTGGTAAACATCGTCCAGCTTATCATA
>JAWLFR010000098.1:0-8247 GCA_041685495.1 Bacteroidales bacterium | reverse complement strand
GGTGGAAGTGGAAACAGGCAGGGTGCTTAAGGTGCATAACCTGGAAAGGAAGTTCTTTGCCGAGGGACTGGCTGAATATGATGGCCGGCTGTTCCAGCTCACATGGAAAAATAATGTGGGATTTGTTTATGATATGCAAAGTTTTGAGGAGATTAAACGGATACATTATACCACACAGGGATGGGGACTGGCATCTAAAGGGGAAGAGCTGGTAATGAGCGACGGCACTAACAAAATATATTTTATGGAGCCGGAGTACTTTACCGTACTGTCTGCAATAGAGGTTTATGATAATAAGGAACATGTATGGCAGCTTAATGAGCTTGAGTATATCAGGGGTGAGCTCTGGGCCAATATATATATGACAGACCGTATTGCCCGTATTGATCCGGCAACGGGTAAGGTGCTGGCATATATAGACCTGTCGGGTATACTGCCTGCTGAAGATAAGCATTCCGAGCTGGCCGAGCTGAATGGTATAGCATGGGATGAAGAAAATGAACGCCTGTTTGTTACCGGGAAAAACTGGCCCAGGCTCTTTGAGATAGAGCTTGTCAGGCTCCGCTGATACCCTGTATCACCTGTATAGACCTGGGCAGTATATCAAAAACTATAGGTGAGTGGCCCAGTGATTCACCATCAGCCTCTACATGTATCAGAGGGTCTGAATCTATCTTTACCTTTTTCCCTGTATACCCCTCAACCTTGGGATGGTCAAGAATGGTGCCGTTATACAGCCTTTTAAGACTGCGTATGATCTCTCCCTTGCGCATCCTCTTTATCAGGGTTAGTTCAAACAGGCCGTCATCGGCAATAGCCCCGGGTGTCTGCATCATTCCTCCCCCTGAATATTTTCCTATGCCGAGACTTATGGTGAAGGTGTCATTCTGTATCTTTTTACCATCTATCTCTATGCTGGTGTTGGTGTGCCTGTAGGAGATAAGACTTCTCAGAAGCGTCCACAGGTAAAGCGTCTTGCTGCTGAGGCCCCTTTCCTTATACCTGTTGGATCTCTGTGTTACCAGGGCATCAAAACCCAGGCCGGCAATATTGATAAAATACCTTTTTTTCATATCTGTGCCCGAATAGAATTTTATTATGCCGGCATCCTGTAAAAAGGTATTCCCATCTTTTATAACCCGTATGGCCGATTCATAATCAAGGGGAATATTAAACATCCTTCCCCAGTCGTTACCTGTGCCCACGGTTATCATGCCTAGGGTGATATCAGTGGTTGCAACTTTTTTCTGCCTGAAGGCACCGTTCACCACTTCGTTCATAGTGCCATCACCTCCTACAACAAGGATCTTCCTGCTGCCTGCCTCAATGGCTTTGACAGCAAGATCAATGGCATGATGCTTTGCTTTTGTGAAGTCGCGGCTGAAGGATATGCCATGCTTTTTAAGAAGGCCTGAAATCAGATCCCAGTCTTTGATGCCTCGTTTTTTCCCTGCATTGGGATTGACAATAACATACCAGCCGTTTTGTTTTTCTGCTTTAACCATTTTGTTTTCACAGCAAAGATGCTAAAAATAAACCTAATCTGAAATATCAAACTTTTTACGGTGTAAAAACATGTTAATAAGATGTTGAAAACCGTAAAAAAAATGTTTACAATTACATGTCTGTTAAAAGGCCTGAGGCAGTCATAATAACTATTTTTGGAACAATCAAAGAATCCGGAAAAACTAAATAAAAATATATGGCGAGGATTATCTCATTAGCGAATCAGAAGGGTGGAGTGGGTAAAACAACAACGGCTATAAACCTGGCAGCCAGTCTTGCCGCACTGGAGAAGAAGGTGCTGGTGGTGGATTTCGATCCGCAGGCTAATGCCACATCAGGCCTGGGTGTTGATAACCGTAAGCTGGATAAGACAATATATGACTGTATCATCAATGATGTGGATCCCTCTGATGCCATAATAGGGTGCGGTATTGATAACCTGCAGCTGATACCCTCCAGTATTGATCTTGTGGGTGCTGAGATAGAGATGCTTAATACCGAAAAAAGGGAGAGCATACTGAAAGAAGTTCTGAAGAAGCTGCCTGACAACTATGATTATATACTTATCGACTGTTCACCTTCACTCGGTCTCTTAACGGTCAATGCACTGACAGCTTCCGATTCGGTTATTGTACCTGTACAATGTGAGTATTTTGCACTGGAAGGACTGGGTAAGCTGCTTAACACCATTAAGATAATACAGAAGAACCTTAACAGGGAACTTGTAATAGAGGGCTTTCTGCTGACCATGTATGACTCAAGGCTGAGACTGTCAAACCAGGTTGTTGATGAGGTAAGGAAGCATTTCCAGCAGATGGTGTTTGAGACCATCATACAGCGTAATATAAAGCTGAGTGAGGCTCCCAGTTACGGACAGCCTGCCTTGCTGTATGATGCTGAGTCGCGCGGAGCGGTTAACTACCTTAACCTGGCACAGGAAGTGATAGACAGGCATAAGGCCTTGCAGGACAGTGAAAGCGACAAGTAGACAGGCGGTTTAATCTTATATCAAAAAAAATGACAAAGAAAAAAGCATTGGGCAGGGGTCTGGGTGCATTGATGGACGATGCCGAACGTGAGCAACTTGAAGAAAAGGTTGAGGCCAACCTCGAGATCAGTATAGATGATATAGAACTTAATCCTTTCCAGCCTCGTACCAGCTTTGATAAGCAGGCCCTTGATGAGCTGGCAGCCTCAATAAGCAAGCTGGGTATAGTGCAGCCGCTGACAGTAAGGAAGATACCGGGCGACAAGTACCAGCTTATTGCAGGAGAGAGGAGGCTTAAGGCAGCCAGGCTGGCCGGACTGGCATCTGTTCCTGCCTTTGTGCGTACAGCTGACGACCAGGCAATGCTGGAGCTGGCCCTGGTGGAGAATATACAGAGAGAAGACCTCGATGCCATAGAGATAGCCATAAGCTATCACAGGCTTATAGAGGAGTGTGACCTTACCCAGGAGAAGATGAGTGAGAGAGTGGGCAAACAGAGATCAACCGTCACCAACTACCTCAGGCTGCTCAAACTGCCGGCCGAGATACAGCTGGGGATACGAAACAAGCAGCTGAGCATGGGACATGCACGGACCCTTATCAATATTGAAGATCCCGGGCAGCAGATAAAAGTGTATTACCGTATAATAGATGAGGGCCTGTCTGTAAGGCGCACCGAAGAGCTGGTGCGTAAGCTGCAGATAAATAAACTGAAGGACCCTGATAAGAATAAAAAGAGAAAGAAGCTGAACGAGGATTTCCGGGACCTGTCAGGACACCTTTCAGAGGTGTTCAAATCGGATGTGCAGTTCAGAATAAATGAAAAGGGGAGAGGTAAGATCGTTATACAGTTTGATAATAACGAGCAAATGGAACGGATTTTAGAGATGCTGGACAAACTTAAGACCTAAAATATATATCTTTGCCTTATTGTCATCACGGAAAGGAAGAGCAACAGGGGCGACGTTGGGTATGACTGAGCAGCGGAACCCGGTCTGACAAACAGTAGTAATTATAAGGCATCGATAGCGTTGAAAATAATTAAAATATGCATATTATTTTTTCTCCTGGCTGTTAGTGCTGCGGCGCAGGTAGAGGAAAGTACCCGAGACAGCCTTAAGCTGCAACAGGCGCAGGATGATATGCCGTCCGGGAATACCAGGCTATTATCACCTGTCAAAGCCACTATGATGGCTGCCGCCTTTCCGGGACTTGGACAGGTCTATAACAGGAAGTACTGGAAGATACCACTTGTCTATGCCGGCTTTGGGGCACTGGGATATAGTATTATAAGTAATTCTCAGAACTTCGAAGAATCTTTTACGGCCTACCAGGATCTTACCGATGATATCCCGGAGACAACCGGATATAAAAAGTTAATAGAAGGAATTTATGAGCCCGGGGTGGTTGATCCGGCACTGGGAGAGGATAGTTATGATGCGCAGGTGAATTCCACGATCAAAGATTATTTACTTAACAGGATTACATACTACCGGAGGTACCGCGACCTCTCGTATATAGGTGTGGGCTTCTGGTATATACTGTCCATCCTGGATGCCAATGTAGATGCTGTGATGTCAGACTATGATATAAGTCCGGACCTGAATGTCAGTGTAAACCCGGTGCCGGTGAATACCGTATATGGAAGTACTATGGGTGTGGGAGTGAAATTAACATTTTAACAGATCGCTTATGGAGAAATTTGTTGAAATTATGGGAAAATCATTTGGAATTATGAGGAGAACAGTATCATTATTATCGCTTATCTTTTTTCTCCAGTTGCCGGCTGCAGCTGTGATTGATACAATCACTGTTAAACAGGACAGTACTTTTATTACAAGGCAGCTTGACAGCCTTACACATATATGGTTTCTGGAAAAGATGTCGCCATACATTGATACAACCAGCACCGGGGCCATACCGGTGGTTGAATTTCCTGATTCTGTATACCGGGAACGCCTGCATAATATCCATTCGGTGGTTAACCTTCCCTATAACAGTATAGTGAGAAACTTTATATATGTTTACACGGGTAAGAGACGTGATAAATTTGAAATAATGCTGGGTATGAGGGAACGGTTCTTTCCTATGATAGAAGATATCTTCGATTATTACGGTCTCCCCGCCGAACTTAAATACCTGGCTGTTATAGAGTCAGCCCTTAATCCCAATGCAGTATCCAGGATGGGAGCCACCGGCCTCTGGCAGTTTATGTACAGCACGGGCAGGGCTTACGGACTAACTATAAACTCGGTGGTTGATGAAAGGAGGGATCCTGTTAAGTCGACCCATGCTGCCGCCCGCTACCTCAGTGACCTTTACGGGATATATAATGACTGGGCCCTGGCCCTTGCAGCTTATAACTGCGGTCCGGGCAATGTGAACAAGGCCATTAGGAGGTCGGGTAACAGGAGGGATTACTGGCAGATATACTACCGCCTTCCACGCGAAACAAGGGGTTACCTGCCGGGTTATATTGCCGCTGCATATTCAATGAATTATTACAGGGAGCATAATATAAGACCTGCACAGCTTAACTTTCCCACGGCAACTGATACAGTGATGATAACAAGGGATATACACCTGGAGCAGGTATCCGAAGTAATGGGTATACCACTTGCTGAAATAAGAGCTCTGAACCCACAGTACAGGGCTATGATAGTGCCTGGCAGGAGCGGGCCTATGACACTGACGCTTCCCCTCAGTCATATCGGCGATTTCATATCACTGCAGGATTCAGTAACAGCTTACAGGGCCGATCATTATTTTAACCCCGGGCTGAAAAATGCCAGTCCCGCACAATCAAGATATACCCCACCCAATATAAAGGGCAAAGCAAAACTGTTGTATACGGTAAAAGAAGGAGATAACCTGGGATATATAGCCAGCTGGTATAATGTAGGGGTTTCTGATCTGAGATACTGGAATAATATCAACCGGAACCTTATTCGCATAAACCAGCAGATTGCAGTGTATGTTGATCCTTCTGAAAAAGAATATTATTCAGTTGTTGACGGCCTTAGCTTTCAGGAAAAGCAGAAGAGGATAGGGAAGCCGGCGATTATAAGCACAGCAGCTGCCACAGAGGCCGCTGACCCCGACTTTATTTACCATACTGTACGTTATGGTGATAATGTATGGGACATTGCCAGTAAATATTCGGGTGTCAGCGCTACGGATATACTTACGCTGAACGGACTGGGCCGTGATGGCAAGATTCATGTGGGACAAAGACTGAAGATAAAGAAAAGAAGTTAATTATACTTATCTGAGCCTATAACAGCCTGACTATGCGTCCTTACAAGACCTTTCTTGTTTTCCTGGTCTTAATGGTGCTTCTGTTCGGACCCTCATACTTTGTGAGTGAACCTCTCAGGATAGCACCCGGCATATCTGTCAGCTGGCCTGAGCTAAGTCAGGAGTTCAGTCTTTGGTCGGCCTCTGAACCCGGCAGAGACACATTGGCACGTGTGGCAGCTGATAGCATCAGGGTGGCCGGCCGGGATACAGCAGCTGGAATCAATGACGGCTCTCATCATGATGTGGCAGCTGATAGCAGCCGCGTCTCCGGACGGCTTGCGGGGGGATTCCTCTATGATTTTTCTGATTATAAAAGTTTATCAGCCGGGCTGGGAAATATTATCCGTGTCGGGACAGACAGGTGCAGGATAATGTATTATGGCGATTCACAGCTTGAGGGAGACCGCATAACAGATCATTTGCGCCGGGAGCTGAGAAAGACATCAGGGGGCAGCGGTCCCGGTTTATTAAGTGCCATGCCCCTTGTGCCGTATACACGGACCACACATATCAAAAACTCACCCGGCTGGGAGAGATATGATTATCTCGCATACGTGAACGGACGTATCGGTCACCGCAGCTTGGGACCGGTGATGAGCATAAGCAGGTTTAGCGGACGGCAGGATGGCGGTAAGGCTGAAAAGACAGCATGGCTGAGTGTTGAACCTTCCCGCTTTGCCGACTCCCTGTCATCTGTGTATGATAATCTGCGCCTTTTTTATGGCAGCCTTGATGATACGCTTTTAATAAATGTTATCACGGATGAAGGACTGGTGCATAGCGACAGCCTGTTACCGGTGAGCCAGGAGAGCGAATATTCCGTTTCACTTGGAGCTGCAGATTATTTAAAACTTGAATTTACTGGCAGGAGCAGTCCGGATATCTACGGACTGAGTCTTGAAAGTGACAGCGGTGTTATTATAGATAATATCCCCGGCAGGGGCAGTGCCGGTCTTGAATTCACCATGTTGTCGCGTGATAACCTGGACCGGATGTATGGCATGCTGGAACCTGATATGATAATTCTCCATTATGGTCTTAACGTGGTCCTCAATATAAGCTCTGACTATAAGTATTATGAAAACGGCCTGTACAGCCAGGTTAAGAGGCTGCAGGATCTTTGTCCGGATGCAAGCATTATGCTGGTAGGCCTTACCGATATGGCCCACAGGGATGGGGATAAGATAATATCATATAAGAATATACCGCTGATAAGGGATGCACAGAAGAGGGCGGCGGAGAGGGCAGGCATCTTATTCTGGGATGCATGGGAGGCTATGGGTGGTGAGAACTCAATACTTGAGTGGAGCCGGCGCAGTCCCGCCCTGGCGGCGAGCGATTATACACACCTGACATACGCCGGGGGAGAGGAGCTGGCGAAGTTAATGATACGTGATATGCTCAGACCCCTTAGCGGTTGGCAGCAGCCAGGCAGTATACGCTCCGGTGATACCCTTATGAGAAAGGCTGCCGGACAGGGTGATACAGCTGCTGCCCTGATGAGCAAGGCTGCAACGCAGAATGATACGGCTGCCGCCGATACTCTTTTAAGAAAGACTGCTCAGAGTGATACAGGTTCAGGCATACCATTAAAGCAGATTCTTTCCTATAATCATGGCAAGCCCCTGCTGTTTACCGGCAGCTCATTCTGGATACTGCTGTTTTTCGGGCTTATGATATACAGCATGGTCTATAAAAAGCCCCTGATACGGAATACCTACCTGTTCCTTTTCAGCCTGTTTTTTTATTATAAGTCGGGCGGAATATTCTTCTTCCTTCTTATCATATCCACCCTGGCTGATTATGCGGCCGGTCTCCTCATTTATTCCTCCAGGAGGAAGTCTGTAAAGCGACTGTTTGTTTTTTTCAGTTTACTTGTTAACCTGGGCATGCTGTCTTATTTCAAGTATACGGGTTTCTTCACCGGTATAGTAAATGATATCTTCAATACTGATCTTCCCGTTATTGACTGGGTGGCCGCCCTGTCCAACTTTTACCTGGGCACCGGTTTTAATATTGAAAGCATTGTCTTACCCGTGGGTATTTCTTTTTTTACCTTCCAGACCATAAGCTATACCATGGATGTTTACCGGGGGAAGACGGAGCCGGTGCGCAATATACTGGATTTTGGCTTTTATGTATCTTTCTTCCCGCAGCTGGTGGCCGGCCCTATTGTCAGGGCTTCTGAATTCATACCCCAGCTCTATGCTCCTTTCAGGCTTTCCGTGAGGGAGTGGGGACATGCACTGTTCCTGGTGGTGAGCGGACTGATAAAGAAGATGATAATATCCGACCTTATATCCGTTAATTTCGTTGACAGGGTGTTTGAAACACCACTGATGTATTCAGGCATAGAGAACCTGATGGCCATCTATGGTTACGGTCTGCAGATATACTGTGATTTTTCGGGTTATACGGATATAGCCATAGGTATAGCCCTTATGCTGGGTTAC
>JAWLFR010000016.1:0-31866 GCA_041685495.1 Bacteroidales bacterium | reverse complement strand
GTGACCAGGGAAGCAGATATTATTGAAGAGATACTGCGTATTTATGGTTATAATAATATCGAGATCCCGGATAAAGTAAATTCCACACTCAGCTTTTTCGAAAGGCCTGACAAGGAAAAGGTTGTAAACACTATTTCTGACATGCTTTCCGGGGCAGGCTTTACCGAGATAATGTCAAACTCACTAAATCCTTCCGGCTGGTACAGGGAAAGTCCGGACTTCAACGATGAAAGCCTGGTGCTGCTTGCCAATCCACTCAGCACGGATCTTGACTGCATGCGTCAATCCATGCTTTTTGGCGGTCTCAACGCAGTATCGAGAAACATCAACAGGCAGAATACTGATCTCAGGTTTTACGAGTTTGGCACCAGTTATTTTCGTAATAAGCACCAGGACAGTACATCCCCATTAAATAATTATAATGAGAAGTACGGTCTCGACCTTTTTATTACCGGAAACAAGAACCCGGAGAACTGGAATACGCGTATAGAGGAAACTGATTTCTACAGTATTAAATCAGCAGTTGAGATGATACTGAACAAAATGGGCTATCGTATTGACTTCCTTGATACAGATGAGAAAAAACAGGACTATTATACTGAAGGTCTTGAGCTTAAACAGAATGGTTATTTACTTGCACATTTCGGGAAGATAAGCAGGAGCTACCTTGATAAACACGAGATCAAACAGAACGTTTTTTACGGACACATTGAATTCGATAATATACTGGAACACCTGAAGAAACACAGTATCTCCTTTCATGAATTGCCAAAATATCCTTCAGTAAGAAGGGATCTTGCCCTGCTTGTAGATAAGGATATCAGCTTTGAACAGATAAAAAAGCTCGCATTCAAAACAGAAAAGAAGCTTCTGAGGCAGGTAGGCCTCTTCGATGTTTACGAGAGTGATACACTGGGAAAAAACAAAAAGTCCTATGCAGTGAGTTTTATACTGAGAGATGATAAGAGGACTCTTACCGATAAGATTATTGATAAGGTAATGAAAAAGCTGTTTGGAGTGTTTGAAAAAGAAACAGGTGCCAGGATAAGATAGAAAAGCTATTTATGAACTCAATAAGCGGAAGGATAAGTCATTACCTCTCCCTGGTACGTTTCAGTCATACCATATTCGCAATGCCTTTTGCCCTGCTTGGCTTTTTCACTGCCATAAACACCGGGGGGTATCAGTTCACTTTCAGGCTGCTGGTGCTGGTGCTGCTATGCATGGTTTTTGCAAGGAATGCCGCAATGGGCTTTAACAGGTATGCCGATCATAAATTTGACAGACTCAATCCCAGGACTGCCGGCAGGGAGATACCGGCCGGAATTATCAGCCCGGTATCTGCACTTATTTTTGTACTTATCAATGCCCTGCTGTTTATTATTGCGGCGGGACTCATAAACAGGCTTACCCTTGTATTGTCGCCCCTTGCCCTTATTATCATACTGGGATACAGCCTTACCAAACGTTTTACATCACTCAGCCACCTTATTCTAGGACTTGCTCTCAGTCTTGCTCCTGTGGGAGCGTATATTTCTGTAACAGGAAGATTTGATACTGTTCCTGTCATTTACAGCCTGGTTGTATTATTCTGGGTTTCAGGATTTGATATTATCTACTCCCTGCAGGATTCGGGTTTTGACAAAAAAAACAGCCTCTTATCCCTTCCTGTAGTGCTGGGTGTTAAACGCTCACTTCTGCTTTCTTTTCTGTTACATATATTAAGTATAGTATTTGTAGTGGCAGCAGGCTTTTTTTCAGGGTCGGGCTACCTTTACTGGGCAGGCACAATTATTTTTTCCATACTACTTATATGGGAACATATCATAATCAGACCTGATAACCGGGCAAGCATATTAAAAGCCTTTGGCACAATAAACAGCTATGCCGGACTTATCTTCTGTGCCTTTGCCATAGCTGATCTTTATCTTACATGACAGCTCCGGGTAACACTACCTTAAGAGCCACTCAGAACCTGAAAATAACCGATAGCCCTATCATTTCCTTGAACTGTATCATTGGCACTTTCTTAGGATTACCTTCATCATCAAGTACCGGCTCTCCGTCATTATCTTTAACAGGTATAAGTGTATCGTCATCATAAATAAGATGGGTGTTAAGTCTTATATCGGTATACCAGTTAAGTTTAGCTGTGGCAATCATTTCCCAGTCTATATCAACATTGAGCGGGTTATTAATATAATTAGTAAAAAGCCTCACTTTATTCGTCAGCTTAATATCCTCCAGAATGGTTGTTCTATGATTTATCTGTGCACTCAGTCCGGGTTCATGCTTTGACTGCTGGTCAGCCCTTAATCCGTGGTTTGTGGGATCAATCATTGCCGTATCGGGAACAAATGTTGCTTTATATGATAAGGGTGCAAAGTTAACTGACAGCTTATTATTGGGTTTATAGTCAAGACCCAGTCCCACCGTAAGCGATGCCGGGTTAAAGAACTTTGACACCTTCACTGAATCGTTGGGATACTTATAACCAGGGGCCATCTGGGTCTGGAATAACATTGTTGCACTGAAATCAAATTTACCAAAGGCCTTATTATTAAATTTTGATATGATATCAACCTGGTCAATATTCTTACGTATCTGTATATTTTCGTTGTCCGAAGAAGTTACCAGCCCGAATTTTATCCTGGCCTGGTTATTCCATACCATTTTTTTCTCTTTATTGGTATAGTTAGCATTACCGGTAATATCAAGAAGTGTCGAAATATTACTTTCACCCCCTTTGGTCCAGTTACTGAGCATGGCCTGGTTAAAAATAAATGAAGCTTCCGAAAGGAATTTCCAGTACTGTGGCTTTACATCTATCTTCCTGGCCTGTGCCAGCCTGGAATTATCAACCGTTCGCACTTCTATTTTTGCATCAGCAATATTATTTGTTTTGTCCGGTCTCCTGAAGTGCACCCCTCTTTCAACTATTATATCTATTGAATCGCGTGATATGCTGCCAATCCATACGGACATTTCCTCATCCCATTCATTTTTGAGCCACAACCTTGTCATGCTGGATGAATTATTACTGAGCCATACCGGTACAATATTATTCGCCCCCATAAAAAACACCCTGCTGGAATCACTTTCCCCGATATAGTTCATGAGGCTGTTCACAGCAGACTGTATGGAATCGCCAACCATAGGATAATTATAATACTGAAAGGGGAAATCAGGATTGGTGCTGATCACTTCCCTGAGGGTATCTGAGATAACAAGGATTATGCTGTCATGCCGCATACGGTCATTATTATCCTGATCCTGTTTCTTTGTCTGTACAAAAAGATTATTCAGGGTTGAAGGGTCGATATCAATATTTGCACGGACAGCTTTGGTGGTATCAGCAAGCCCTGTTGTATCATCCAAAAGCATTCTTGTATCAGCCAGCTGCGGATCAAAAAAATCTATATCCTTTTCTCTTATATATTGTTTTTCCTTTTCAACAGGCACAGGTATATGTATGGTATCCCACATATAAAAGTTTCTTGCGGGTATCTTTATCTTATCCCAGTCGTACTGGCGAATATAGTCTTCCGCAAGGTATAAGGGATCATTTGTAGCCTCAAAAAGCAGCCTGCGGACAGATTGCCTGAGGGGATGATCGTCCCTGTTCCAGATATCACTTTCATACCATTCCCTGAGGTAATCAATGGCCTGTTCAGGATTAAAATCTATATTAATTTTTTCCTTATTAAGCAGGGTATCAACAAGTCCGACAGCCATCAGGCTGTCAGTAACAACTTCAGACGAATCACTTTGAATATTTTCCTGTCCGGACAGCTTACCGATGCTCACTGACATAATTGTCAGTATAAGAATAAAAACAGAGTGTCTTTTATTTATGGTAACCATAGTTTCTTTGGCAGACTTATAAGTTAGTTTTTAAAATATTTTCTTTTTTGCAAAAGCAATGCCAAAATTAAGGCATTTCATCAATATAACGGAATTTGAACAAAAAGATATATGCTTATATAAATATTTTGTTCTTGCTTCTATTTTCATTTCTTTTGCAAGTCACTTTTCAGGACTCCCATGAAGGACATGACCGTAGGTAAAGAGGGTAAACTAATATTGCAGTTTGCATTACCAATGCTTGCCGGCAGCCTGTTCCAGCAATTTTATAATATTGTTGACAGCATCATTGTAGGCAATTTCATTGGTAAAGAAGCACTTGCTGCCGTTGGGGCCTCTTTTCCCGTGATTTTTGTTCTGATATCCATGATAATAGGACTGGCTTCAGGCATTACAATCATTATATCCCAGTACTTCGGGGCCAAAGATTTTAAGAATGTACGCAGGGCAATAGACACCATGTATATAGGACTGTTCTTTGCATCTATATTTATTTCAACCGTGGGTGTTATTTTCAGTAAAGAAATATTTATACTTCTCAACCTGCCCTCTGAAGTGATGCCCATGGCTCTTGATTATCTCAATATCTACCTCCTGGGCATGATTGCTTTTTTCGGTTTTAACGGTACCAGTGCCATTCTGAGGGGAATGGGCGATTCCAGGACCCCCCTGTATTTCCTGATCATATCCACAATCACAAATATCGGCCTTGACCTTCTCTTTGTCATTGTTTTTAAGATGGGTGTTAAAGGCGTTGCTCTTGCTACTATCTTATCACAGACCGGTGCCCTGGTTACTGCCATAATATACCTTAACAGGTATCACAAAATTATTAATTTCAGCCTTCGCAATCTTGTTTTTGACAGAAAAATACTCAGGCACAGCCTCAGGATAGGCCTTCCTACAGGCTTTCAACACACCTTTGTAGCACTGGGTATAATGGCCATCATGGGTGTTGTAAACACCTTTGGCACTAACGTTATTGCAGCCTTTTCTGTTGCAGCCCGTCTTGATGCCATTGCCACCATCCCGGCAATGATCATGGCACAGGCCCTTGCAACTTTTGTTGGACAGAACCTGGGAGCCAACAAATCACACAGGGTCAGGAAGGGTCTTATATCCACCATAATGCTCACCGGTATTGTAACCATAGCAACCACTGCAGTAATAATCACTTTCGGGAATGTCTTTATGGATGCTTTTACCGATGATCCTGATGTTATAGATATAGGTTCAGAATATCTTACAATAGTAAGCCTCTTTTACCTGGTTTTTGCCTTTATGTTTACCTTTAACGGGGTAATGCGGGGTGCCGGCGATACCCTTATTCCCATGGTAATAACCCTTGTCTCCCTATGGCTTATACGAATACCCTTTGCCGTTTTCCTGTCAGACAGGTTAGGTGAAACGGGTATATGGTGGTCATTTCCTATGAGCTGGGCTGCGGGACTCCTTATGTCATGGTTATATTACCTCACCGGGAGATGGAAGAGAAAGGTTATTGTGCAGCCACAAACCAAATAAAATGTATCTAATTTTTAATACATTTGCTTAACAATAAAGAAAGCTATGACCAGATCAATGACAGGCTATGGTTCGTCCTCTGCCGAAACAAATGAAAAGAAGATCACTGTGGAGCTAAGATCCCTGAACAGCAAGCAGATGGATATTAACACCAGGATGCCATGGTATTATAAAGAAAAGGAAATAGAAATCAGATCAATAATAAGCAAGGGACTTGTAAGGGGTAAGGCAGACCTGAATATTTTCATTGACAGTCTTGATGAGCACGATATACCCAGCCTTAACAAAACTGCCATAAAGAGCTATTATAATCAATTGACTGATATAGCAGGAGACCTGGATATTGAAAACAGGAATGAGCTGTTATCCATAATAATGCAACTGCCTGAGACACTCAAAACTGAGAGGCAAAAACTGAGTGACGAGGACTGGAAGCTTATATCCGGACTCATTGACCAGGCTGTAAAGGACCTTAATGAATACAGGGCTGAGGAAGGAGCTGCAATAGAAAAAGACCTGGAAAAGAGGATAAGCCTTATTGAATCTTACCTGGAAGACATACTGCCATATGAGGAGGAAAGGATCAGGGGATTACGGGAAAAGATATCCAATAACCTCAAACAGCTGGAAAGTGAAAATATTGATGAGTACAGGATGGAGCAGGAATTATTGTACTACGCGGAAAAACTGGATATAAATGAAGAAAAAGAAAGGCTTAAAAAGCACTGCAGCTATTTTAAGCAGACACTGGATTCGGAGGCTGTCAAAGGGAAAAAATTAGGTTTTATAAGCCAGGAGATAGGAAGGGAAATAAATACCCTGGGATCCAAGGCCAATGATATTTCCATACAGAAGATAGTGGTTATGATGAAGGATGAACTGGAAAAAATAAAAGAGCAGTTACTGAATGTGCTATGAGAGAGCTTCAGAATGAAGGTAAGTCAATAATTTTCTCCGCTCCCTCAGGAGCGGGTAAAACAAGTATAGTAAGGTATATACTGGAGAGGGAACCCCGGCTCGAGTTTTCAATATCGGCCACAAGCAGGCCACAGCGACGCGGGGAAAAGGACGGTATGGATTATTATTTTATTACAGCAGATGAGTTCAGGCAGAAGATTGCGAATAATGAGTTTGTAGAGTGGGAAGAAGTGTATAAGGATGTTTACTACGGTACCTTACGCAGCGAACTGGAAAGGATATGGCGCAGTAACAAACATGTTGTTTTTGATGTGGACGTTATCGGAGGTCTTAAGCTCAAAGAAGTATTTGGCTCAAAGGCTGTCGCTATCTTTATACAGCCACCCGGAATAGATGAGTTAAAAAAAAGGCTTATCCACAGGGGCACCGATTCACCGGCGGAAATAGAGATGCGCATTGCCAAAGCTGAGAAGGAGATGACAAGAGCCGGAGATTTTGATATAATAATAGTGAATGATAAGCTTGAGAGGGCCCGTGAAGAAGCCCTTAAAAGGTGTACAGCCTTTATATCGTCAAATGATAAATAATAATGAAGGAATCTGAAACGATTATAAAAACCGGACTTTACTTCGGTTCATTTAACCCTGTTCATATAGGCCATATGGCTATAGCAAACTATATTTATGAATATTCAGACCTTGACGAGATATGGTTTGTGGTCAGTCCCCATAACCCGCTTAAGAAGAAAAGCAGCCTGCTACCCGGTCATCACAGACTGCGCCTGGCGGAAATTGCCATAGCTGATGACAGCAGGTTCAGGGTTTCCGATATTGAATCCACACTGCCACAACCATCATACACCATTGATACACTTAACTACCTGGGGGATAAATATCCCGGTCGCATGTTTGCACTGATCATGGGTAACGATAACCTGCTTACCATTCATAAATGGAAAAATGCGGAAATGCTTATTGACACATGCAAAATCTATGTTTACCCGAGAAAAAATAAGACCAAAGACCCCTCCCCGGCACTTAAGGAGATAATACAAAGAGCGGATATCGAAATAGTTGATGCGCCTGTTATGGAGATATCTGGCACTTTCATCAGGTCAGCCATCAATGAAAATAAAGATATACGCCATTTCCTTCCGCCCGGTGTATGGCAATACATCAGTGAAATGAATTTTTACCGCTAGAGCCAATAAATATTGATAAAGACTATAAAATCTCCGTCACCACCTGTTCTTTGAATCCCGGTAGCGCATTGGCTTTGCCGAGCTCGCAGGCTCGGTTCCCCGCTGCTTGCTGCGAGGAGAGTCAATTACATTCCCTGTCTGCTCCTGGGAAAACCGGAAAAATCATAATAACAATACTGTTTTTTTTCCACGGTTAAGAAAAATTTCAGCAGCATTTTTATCCTGAAACAGCTAAATATAAATAAGTATATTAAATTACTGTTAATTTATTAACATTGTTATTTTAATAACAGTAAATTTATTATATTTGTAACGAAAATATGAGACAATGAAACTGGATGAGATAGCCAAAATACTGAACGCCAATGTGCTGGCAGGAAAAAAACACCTTGACAGGGAAATAGAATATGCTTTTTCCTCAGACCTGATGAGTGATGTTCTGACTATATCTGACAAAAGGCTTATCCTTCTCACAGGTTTATCCAATATACAATGCCTGCGGACAGCTGAGATGGCTGATATAAATCAACTGGTTATTGTCCGTAACAAACCGGTATCTGCCGAGATGATACAGCTGGCTGAAGAAACCGGAATAGTTCTTTTAAGTGTTGATACAAGTCTGTTCAGGGCATCGGGCATGCTCTACAGTGAAGGCTTAAAACCCCTGTTCTGATGGTACTTAATTTTTCAGTAAAAGGAGGTGATTTTGTAAATGCCGGTAAGGCTTCCAGCAGTGTAAAGGGGGTGTTAAAGCAACTGAATATAGGCAGCGAAAAAATAAAAAGGACGGTTATTTCACTCTATGAAGCCGAGGTAAATGTAGCGGCCCATGCCGTCAGCGGAGTGATAAGGGTTAATATAGACAGTTCATGTATAAAGATGACAGTAGATGATAAGGGTCCGGGTATAGAAGATATTGACCTTGCGATGAGCGACGGCTACAGTACGGCATCTGAAGAAGTAAGAGAGATGGGTTTTGGTGCCGGAATGGGGCTTCCCAATATTAAAAGGAACACTGACGTACTTAATATAGAAAGCATCCCGGGAAAGGGGACAACAGTTAAAATGGAAATTAATTTATAAAGTGGATAATAACAATGCAAATATAAAATTCCATCACGCACTTAAGGTCGATGATGAATTGTGTATGGGATGCACACATTGCATGAGTGCATGTCCTACCAATGCCATCAGGATCAAACAGGGCAAAGCACATATAATGGAGGAGCGCTGCATAGATTGTGGGCTTTGTTATAAGTCGTGTCCCGTTTCAGCCATTCTTGTTGAACAGGATGATTTTAATGATATATTCCGCTTCCCTGTCAGGGTAGCACTTATCCCGGCCGTACTTTTCGGGCAGTTTGAATCAAGAATACCGGTAGCTGCAATATATGAGGCAATAAGAAAAATAGGTTTTACCCATGTATTTGAAGTGGAAAATATGGTACAGGCCATAAAGGAGGGCTATGAGCGGTACCAGGATACCGGTACTGTTCCCCGGCCTCTTATATCTCCTTACTGTCCAGCCGTGGTAAGACTTATCCAGGTAAAATTCCCATCACTGACAAAAAATATTATACGGGTCAAGCCCCCGACCGATATGGCAGCCACCTGGTTAAGGAAAGAATTCACCCGTAAGGGTCTTGATCCTGAATCGGCCGGTCTGTTCTACGTTACACCCTGCGCCTCAAAGATCGCCTCCGTTAAAAGTCCCGTCGGAGGCAAAGAATCAGAGATCAACGGTGTCATCAACATGGATTACCTGTATAATAAAATACAAAAGGAACTCCGTGATATCGATCCTGAAAAAGAATGGAAAGAAAAGAAACCGCAGCCTGATACCGGTGATATACTCTGGTCGCTTACACGCGGTGAATCGGCAAACAGAAAGGGAAGGTCGCTGGCTATCGACGGGATAAGGAATGTAAGTGATTTCCTCAATAAACTGGAAGAAACAGATAATCCGGATATTGATTTCCTTGAGCTGAGAGCCTGTGACGAAAGCTGTGCAGGAGGCATACTTATCTGCAGCAACCGTTTTCTTACGGTTGAAAGGTTGAATGAAAGGGCAAAAATAAAGGCTAAGAAAAAGAACAGGATCGGTCAATTAAAGTTAAGATATGACGATACAAACTACAGGCTGGATGATATAAAACCAAGGTCAATGGTAAAACTTGATGATGATATATCGGAGGCAATAAAGAAGATGGACAAGGTGGAACAGTTGCTGGGAATATTGCCCGGTATAGACTGCGGAGCATGCGGAGCGCCTTCCTGCAGGGTCCTTGCCGAAGACAGTGTCCAGGGAAAGGGAGATATTAACAGCTGCATCTTCAAGCAGGAATGGGAGATAATAAACGGGAGAATGAGTGCTGAAGAGGCTGATATGATCAACCGGAAGATATGGGGTGATAAAAGAAACAGAAGAAGTATAAAATAGTATAAAATTAATAAGATGACGGTAGCAGAATTAAGCAGTTTATTATCCCTGGAACCATTATCCGGTGAAACAGGGATGGACAGGGAGATCAGCGGAGGATACGTGTCTGATCTGCTCAGTGATGTGCTGGGCAGGATAAAAGACGGGTATTTATGGATAACAATGCAAAGCCATATGAATGTTATGGCCATTGCAGCACTCAGGGACCTGCCTGCTGTGCTTATTGTTAACGGAACCACACCCGCACAGGAAGTAATACAAAAAGCCAGGGATGAAGGGATAGCCCTTCTTGGTACATCACTGTCAGCATTTGAAGCAGCAGGATTGATATATAATGAATTAAACAGACAAGCATGAAAAACTACAGGGCCGATCTACACATACATACCCTGCTCTCTCCCTGCGCTTCACTGGAGATGAGCCCGGCCCTGATTGTGCAGGAGGCTGCTGCAAAAGGATTGGATATTATAGCAATAACGGATCATAATCATACGGCACATAATGCTGTTATCAGAACAATGGCAGGAGAGAAAGGCATTCATGTACTGTTTGGCGTTGAATTAAACTCGGCTGAAGAAATACATTGCCTGGCATATTTCAATACCGATTATCAAATAAATCAGATGCAGTCCTTTATTGATGAAAAAATCAATAAGATTAAAAACAAACCCGGGCTGACAGGTTACCAGCCGGTTATTGACCGTAATGAAAATATTATAAACGAAATTGAACATTCACTTTATGCATCCCTTGAGGCAGGAATGGAAGAGCTGTGTTATATGGTGCACAAGCTGGGCGGTATATTTGTGCCGGCCCATATTGACCGTCCCTACAACAGCCTTTATTCACAATTGGGACTGTTCCCTGAAAACTTCTCTCCGGATGCAGTGGAGATATCATTCAAAACAGACTGCAGGGAAATACGTGATGAGCATCCCGAACTTGGACATTTACCCCTTGTTAAGAATTCCGATGCTCACTATCCGGGGAATATAGGAAGGGGATCAAGCCTGTTCAGGATGGAAGGGCTGCTAATGGATGAGATAAAGATGGCTTTCGCAGGTCACGGGGGAAGGGAGGTTGTTGCTTTATGAAAGAAATTGCACTGAACATAATGGATATTTGCATCAACTCTCTTAAAGCAGGGGCTACAGAGATAAGCATCTGTATTGATGAGAAGAGCTTTCCGGGTGAAATATCAATCAATATAGACGATAATGGCAGAGGCATGGATAGAGAAATGTTGGAAATGTCAGCAGATCCCTTCTTTACCACCGGCACAAAAAAGAAGGTAGGTTTGGGCTTACCCCTGCTTAAACAACAGGCACTGCTCACCGGTGGCCGCTTTGATATAGTATCAGAGCCTGGTACCGGCACAAAGATAATGGCCTCTTTTATAAGCAACAGCATTGACCGTCAGCCTGTGGGCGACCTGCCTGGTGTAATAAGCCTTCTTGCCACATCAGCTGAAGGCACTGATATAAAATTTAAGTATATTACAGCAAGCGGTTCGTGGACTATGTATACGACGGAAATAAAAAAAGAACTGGAGACTGACAGTCTTGATAACAGCACATTAAGAAAGTATATTAAGGAATTAATAGATTATAATATTGGAATACTGGATCCTGTCAGATAAGATAAGGGGTTTACCGGCAGGCTTATTCCAAACTGAATAGGGACAAGTTAAAAAACACAGACAAATGGAAAAAATCAAAACGCTGGATGATCTTAAAAAGATCAGTAAGAATTTCAAGACCGGCATCAAGCTCAGGGAAAAATCAGAACATCCCGAAGATCTGGTACGCATAAAGGTGGCTATGGCCACATGCGGCATAGCTTCCGGGGCCAGGGAAGTAATGGAATATTTAGATTCCGAACTGGAGAAAAGGGGCATTGAGGCTGTTGTAACACAGACAGGCTGTATGGGATACTGTTATGCAGAGCCTACCGTTGAGGTGAGCCTGCCGGGCAAAGAGCCCGTGGTATATGGTGATGTTACCACTTCAAGGGCTGATGAGATTATTGAGAAGTATATTAAGAACGGGGAGCTGGTCGATGGCATCATACCCCAGAATTACGAGACCATTTAAAAAAACCGGAGGAAAAGAATATGTCTAAATACAGTATGCATTTGCTGGTTTGCGGCGGCACCGGGTGCAGGGCCTCAGAGAGTAAAGAAATAGAACTGAGACTGAAGAGTGAACTGGAAAAACGTGACCTGGACAAAACAGTACAGGTTATATCAACCGGCTGTTTCGGGTTTTGTGAAAAAGGACCCATAATAAAGGTTATGCCTGATAATACATTCTATACACAGGTAAAGCCTGATGACGCTGATGAGATAATAGCAGAACATGTGGTTAAGGGACGGGTGGTAAACAGGCTTATCTACGAGGATCCTAACACAAAAGAAAAGATAGAGGAATCAGCTAAAATGGGCTTCTATAAGAAGCAGCTCAGGATAGCTCTGCGCAACTGTGGTTTCATTAATCCTGAGAATATTGATGAATATATTGCACGTGACGGTTACCTGGCGCTGGGCAATATCATTACCGGCATGAAACCGGATGAAGCTGTTTCCATTGTCAAAGAATCGGGTCTGCGCGGCAGAGGCGGTGCAGGTTTCCTTACCGGTCTGAAGTGGGAACTTACGGCAGCCACAAGAGCTGAGAAGAAATATGTGGTATGCAATGCCGATGAAGGTGACCCCGGGGCATTTATGGACCGGTCAATACTTGAGGGTGACCCTCACTCTGTTATTGAAGCAATGGCAATAAACGGTTACTGCACGGGTGCTGACCAGGGACTCATATATATAAGGGCCGAATACCCGCTGGCTATACAGAGGCTTAAGACAGCCCTTGACCAGGCCAGGCAATACGGATTGCTGGGACGCAATATAATGGGAACTGACTTTTCCTTTGACATAGAGTTGAAATACGGGGCCGGCGCTTTTGTGTGTGGCGAGGAAACGGCATTAATACACTCAATGGAAGGACGAAGGGGCGAACCCACCATTAAACCGCCATTCCCATCGGAGAGAGGATATAATGGGATGCCTACCAATGTCAATAATGTAGAGACATACGCCAATGTGCCGGTCATTTTCCTCAAGGGAGCCGAATGGTTCAGCAGTATAGGCACTGAAAACTCAAAAGGAACCAAGGTGTTTGCCCTTGCAGGAAAGATCAATAACGTGGGGCTGATAGAAGTACCCATGGGTACCACCCTGCGTGAAGTAATCTTTGAAATCGGCGGAGGAATAAAGGATGGAAAGAAATTCAAGGCCGTTCAGACGGGCGGACCTTCAGGCGGATGCCTGACAGAGGCACATCTGGATACACCCATCGATTTTGACAACCTGGTAAAGGCAGGATCAATGATGGGCTCGGGAGGTATGATTGTTATGGATGAGGATGACTGCATGGTATCAATGGCCAGGTTCTACCTCGAGTTTACCGTGGAGGAATCATGTGGTAAATGTGCTCCCTGCCGCATAGGAAATAAAAGGCTGCATGAACTGCTGGATCATATTTCAGCGGGCAAAGGGAAGCTTGAGGACCTGGACCGTCTGCGCAATATGAGTGATGTGATAAAAGATACTTCGCTATGCGGACTGGGCCAGACCTCCCCCAACCCTGTGCTGTCAACTATGGATAATTTTTATGATGAATACCTGGCCCATGTGGAAGATAAGAGATGTCCGGCAGGTCAGTGCCGCGAGCTGATGGAATATTTTATTATTGAAGAAAACTGTGTAGGCTGTACCGCATGTGCAAAAGCCTGTCCTGTAAACGCGATCAATGGAGAGCGGAAAGAGCCTCATGTTATAAACCAGGACATATGTATCAAGTGCGGGGCATGCATGGAGAAATGCAAGTTTGATGCAGTTATCATTCAATAAACACAATAAAAAAATATAGAATATGGATACTGTTAAAATTACAATAGATAACAAACAGATAGAGGTTGAGAGGGGAACTACTATATTCAAGGCTGCCGCGGGTATAGGAGTTGACATACCCGTACTGTGCTATATGAATCTTCAGGATATGGGCATAGAAAGCAAGCCGGCAGGATGCAGGATGTGTGTTGTTGAAGTGGAAGGAAGAAGGAATCTTGCCCCCAGCTGTTCAACGAACTGTGAAGATGGCATGCTTGTACGGACAAATACCATAAGGGTGCTGAACGCACGAAAGACGGTGCTGGAATTTATCCTTTCCGATCATCCCAAGGACTGTCTTGTGTGTCCCAAATCAGGTCACTGTGAACTGCAGGACATGGCTATAAAACTGGGTATACGGCAGATTCCGGGTGAAGAGATAGCAGAGATGTCGACCTACCGGCTGGACACCTCCCCTTCCATTATCAGGGATCTTGATAAATGCATAATGTGCCGCAGGTGTGAGACAATGTGCAATGAGGTACAGACAGTGGGAGCTCTGTCAGCTGTTAACCGTGGATTCATGGCAGCCGTAGCCCCTGCCTTTGAACAGAATCTTGAACATTCAAGCTGCACTTACTGCGGTCAGTGTGTGGCTGTATGCCCTACAGGGGCACTAACCGAGCTTAATCACACCAACGAGGTGCTGCGCCACCTGGCCAACCCGGAAAAAACTGTTGTCGTTCAGACAGCTCCAGCTGTCAGGGGAGCACTGGGCGAAGAGTTTGGTATGGAACCGGGCAGTCTTGTTACGGGTAAACTGGTTGCCGCACTGCGCCGTCTCGGTTTTGATTATGTTTTTGATACGGACTTTGCAGCTGACCTTACCATAATGGAAGAAGGCACGGAATTGCTCAACAGGCTATCGGCCCACCTTAAGGGTGATAAAAATGTCAGGCTGCCAATGCTTACATCCTGCTGTCCGGGATGGGTTAATTTCTTTGAAACACATTTCCCGGATCTGAAAGATGTGCCGTCTACCGCTAAGTCCCCCCAGCAGATGTTCGGTGCAATAGCCAAAACATATTTTGCAGAGCAGAAAAAGATCAAAAGGGAGGACATGGTAGTTGTATCCGTAATGCCATGCCTGGCCAAGAAATACGAATGCCAGAGGGATGAGTTCAGTGAGGACGGCAACCCTGATGTTGACCTTTCCATCTCCACCAGGGAGCTGGCAGCCTTTATCAAACAGGCCAATATAGATTTTAACAGCCTGGAAGATGAAGAATTCGACAATCCAATGGGCGAATCAACAGGAGCCGGGGTTATTTTCGGAACCACGGGAGGAGTAATAGAGGCGGCTGTCAGAACTGCATACGAGATACACACAGGCAAATCACTCGATAAGGTTGATTTTGAAGAACTGCGGGGAATGGAAGGCGTGCGTGAAGCAAGCATTGATTTCGGCAGCCTGCAGCTTAACATAGGTATTGCACACGGACTGGGCAATGCCCGGAAGCTACTGGATGAAGTGAGGGCCGGCAGATCCAGGTTCCACGCCATAGAAATAATGGCCTGTCCGGGCGGCTGCATAGGAGGTGGAGGACAGCCACAGCATCATGGCAAATCAGAGATCCTTAAAGCCAGGGCCTCCGCCCTGTATGAGGAAGACAGAAATAAAATGATAAGGAAATCACATGAGAACCCCTTCATTAAAAAGCTGTATTCAGAGTACCTGGGTGAACCCAACAGCAAGATGGCTCATGACTTATTGCATACAAGCTATTTCGATAAGAAAAAGAAAATCATTGTCAAACAATAGTAAAATCAAAAAAGATGTCCAGTATAAAGATAAAGCTTAAACAGCATGATATTGATAAAATCAAAGAGATAGCCGCCTCCTTCAATAATAAGGAACAGGAGCTTATAAATGTACTGCATAAATGCCAGGAACATTTCGGCTACCTTCCTGCCGAGATACAGGAAGTTGTGGCAGATGAACTGCAGATGCCGGTGGCCACCGTATACGGGGTAGTTAGCTTTTATTCCTTTTTTACAATGATACCCAAAGGGAAACATCCCGTCAGCATATGTATGGGAACGGCATGCTATGTCCGGGGAGCCGAAAAGGTGCTCGATGAATTTAAGAAAGAACTGAGCATTGAGGTGGGCCAGACAACAGGTGATGGTAAATTCTCCATATCAAGTCTCAGGTGCGTGGGTGCATGCGGACTGGCACCGGTAGTGATGGTAGGTGATAAAACCTATGGAAGAGTAGCGCCTGATGATGTTAAGGAAATTTTAAATGAATATAGTTAAAGCCTTTGCGAAGTAAGCCCACGACACCCTGGTATGGCGATTGAGTCACGACAGGCAAAGGTGGCTCAGCACAGCCGGCAGGCAAAGGTGGCTCAGCACAGCCGACAGGCAAAGGTGGCTCAGCACAGCCGGCAGGCAAAGCTTGCTCAGTACGCCGGCAGGTGGCTCAGCACCTCCGACAGGCAAAGCTTGCTCAGCACTGTTTATAACTATAATAAGACTATATAGTTGTGGTTTGGTTTTTTACTTAGTTCTTAGGTTTGGTTTTTTAGTTTAGGTTGAAAAAGCCGGGATCTTAATGCCCGGCTTTTTTTTATTATGCCATTTTTTCGTATAATAAGGCAGGCATACCGCATATTCATGCCAAAGAGACATTCGGCCTGATTATTGAGGCCTGTAAAAGCGTTTAAAAAATAATTATTGGCCACTCCGTTTTTTCAGAAAGGTATTATATGGACACAAATAAACTCATAAGAAAGCATAGCCGCATCACTGAACTTATTGCAGGCAAACAGGTAAGGCAGAGCATTGAACTAATAAAAGAACTCACCGCTGTATCCGGTAACGGCGACCACAGACAGCAGCTGGAGGATATTGAGAATACCTACAAGAATATGGTTAAATACACCATTGAAGGGGTCCACGATCCTGAGAGACAAAGAGTTCTGACACATATGCTACAGTCGCTGCTTGGACTGGCTGACAGGGCGAAACAGGAGATACTTGCCAGGGACTCCGGGTGGCATACATACTGGTTAAAGGAAAACACTGCAAGGGAGCAAAAGCTGGCCGGTAAGAGTATCATAGAAACAGTTGACGACCTGATATTCAAGGAGGAGCTGGATGAATGGATGAACCAGGCAGGTACAGTTTCTCTTGATCCTGAATCGGATCATGCCCGCAAGCACAGGACACTTGTAAATAATATTTTCAATCACCTCTGGCTTACTGATAATTACGGGGAAGCTGAGAAAGATCTTTTCAGGCTAATAATGAACAGGGGTAAATTTGAGTGGTATGAACAGAGCCTGTTTGTTAGTGCTGTAACCCTGAGTGCCCTGAGATTCTGGGAGCAGGAGAAAATTCATATCCTTGCAGCACTGTACAGGGAAAGAAAAGAGCAGGTCAGCGAAAGGGCACTGGCAGGCCTTCTGCTCGTATTATACTATTATGACGGGCGAATACACGTATATCCTGAGGTGGAAAAACTGCTCAGGGAACTGTCAGTTGAAGATGACTTCAGGGATCACCTGAAAATAACAATACTTCAGATTATCAGGTCGGGAGAAACAGAAAAGATAAGCAAGAAATTGCATGATGAGATACTGCCCAGGGTAGCGGAGTTAAGGCCTAAAATTGAAGACAAGCTTGACCTGGACAACCTGCTTCCCGAAGACATGATGGAAGGGAAGAATCCTGACTGGTCTGACATGTTCAAGGAATCGGAAGACCTTTATAAGACAATGGAAGAATTCTCGAAGCTCCAGATGGAAGGTGCAGATGTGTATATGTCAGCCTTCGCCAACCTTAAGAATTTTGATTTCTTCAGGACCATCCCCAACTGGTTCATGCCCTTTCATCCTGATCATGAAGCTATTGATGTATTATTAAGGGACGAGGTGCTGGCAGAAGGCACCAACGAGCTGGCTGAAGCATTATACAAAACCCCTTTTATCTGCAATTCCGATAAATTCAGCCTTGTGCTCAACCTGCAGCACCTGCCTGCCAGCCAGAAGGAAATGATGCTGAAGGTTTTCCGTATGGAGCTGGAGGGACTGGATCAGATGAAAGACAGTGAGCTCGACCTTGACCCCACGCTGTCATTTAAAACACATGTAACACAGTATCTGCAGGACCTGTACAGGTTTTTTAAATTATCTCCGCATAAAAAGGAGTTCGATGATGTTTTCCGGGATGCGCTTAGTTTTCATAAAACCAACCTGTTCAGCATGGTCCTTAAAGACAGTGAAGGAATGTCAACATTCGCTGATTACTATTTTGGCAAGGACTTTTACCATGAAGCCCTTGAGCTGTATCTTGAAATGATAGAATCCCAGGCTGATGAAGCGCAACTTTTTGAAAAGGCCGGCTACTGCTACCAGCAGAATGCTGATTATGCAGAAGCGCTTGCCATGTACAAAAAAGCCGAGATACTCGACAGGAAAGTATGGACACTGAAAAAGATAGGTTTCTGCAACAGGCGCCTGGGCAATCACAGGGAAGCACTGCAATATTATCTTGAAGCAGAAAAGATGGATCCCCAGAATATGCACACAATTGCAATGATAGGTCACTGCCACCTTGATCTGCATGACTTCGATTCGGCGCTTAAATATTATTTCAAGGTTGAATATAATGACCCTGACAATATCAGAATACTTAAACCCATAGCCTGGTGTTATTTTGTACAGGGCAAATATGAGCAATCAAAGAAATATTTTGATAAAATAACGAAGGATAAAATGACCGGCCATGATTATATCAATGCCGGGCACCTTGCTCTGTGTATGGGAAATCGTGTAGCGGCACTTGAGAATTATAAGAAGAGTATTACAGAAGGGAAGATGGATAAAACCGAATTTCTTAAGTTGTTTTACGACGATAAGGACATACTTACGGCTAATGATATTGATCCTGATGACCTGCCTATAATTACAGACTATCTTTTTTTCACTCTCGAAGATTAGTCACGGTCATAGTATCTGCGGTCTTTAAAATCACGGCCATAATTATCGCTGACGGAGTCGCGGTGACAGGTCCTGTCATCCCTGTCTGATCAGTCTTTTCTTTCTATGACGGAGTCGCGGTGATAGGTCCTGTCATCCCTGTCTGACCAGTCTTTTCTTTCTCTGACGGAATCCCGGAATTTGCTTCTGCCCTTATTCCGGTCAGAGCGATCACGGCTGCCGTAGCGCCTCTTATCCCCAAAATTCTCCATAGCCTTACGCCTGTTACGCTCAAACTCCTCAAGCTTTTCTATCTGCTCCTTATTCAGGACAGGTTTAATCTCTCGCCATTGCTCATCCATCAAGGATTCAAAATCACCCCAGAATTGCTTGCTAAGCTTATTAAAATCACCAGCATATGATTCTATTATACCATCCAGTTCCTCTTTTTGCTCCTCTGAAGGCTCCACTATCTTATAAAAATGCTCCCTGAAATATTGTTCAGAGGCAAAGGTGCGTACGGGCCTCATTCTCTTATGCCTCAGCTGGGCAGATGTCAGCATACCAATAACAAATCCAAGCAGCAGGGTCAGTATTATTAATATTGTAATTCTAATTTTCATATCTGTAAATTTTCCCAGTCCGTTAATACTACCTGTTAGCCGGATTCGTGTTAAGGCCACAGGTTGAAGACTTATTCAGCCATCAGGCTGATTAACACGCCATCCACCTGGTTATCAATACCAAGTAATGTATCATAAGATAATGATCCCTGGCTCAGTAAAAGGCTAAGTGCAAGAATCAGTATTGCTGCTGCGCCCGGGATAGCCACCCTCATAAAAACCTTATCGAATGACCTGAGGATTTCCCGTTTGCCATTGATATATATCTTACCTTCGACAATACGGTTCATGACTCTTTCACGAAAGCCTTCAGTGAAGCGATGATCAGAAATAAGCTCCCTGTCAATAAGCTCCCGTTCGTTATTATCCAGATCGGAGGTCAACGAACGAAACAAAAGATACTTTAGTTTACCGGGTTTCATAATATCCATTTATATATCCTTTAATAATTCTTTTAACTGTTCTTTTGCCCTTGACAGTCGCGACAACACTGTGCCCAGGGGCACCTCAAGTATGTCAGCTGTCTCTTTAGTGCTGTAGCCCTGTATGGTCCGAAGAATAACAACAGACCTGAAATCAGGATCAAGCTTTGAGATGGCAAGGTTTACACTGTCTTTTATGTCCCTGCTATCCTCATCATTATATGATACAGGATCCAGCTCAGTCATATCATCTTTATCCTCAGAGCGGTAAAACAGTGATAGCAACCTTTTCCTGCGCCTGATCTCGTTGAGTGACTGGTTAATTGCAATTCGCTGTATATAAGTACTCAGCTTTGAATCACCCCTGAAATCCTTTAAACTTTTATACAGGCGTATAAAGGTATCCTGACCTGCATCTTCAGCCTGCTGTGTATCGCCCAACATATTCTTGACGGTTCTGGCTACCATAGTCTCATACCTCCTGATGATCTCACTGAATGCATTATTATCACCATTCAGTGTGCGCTGTACCAGTTCCATCTCATCAGAATGGGTATAATCATACTTCACCATTACAATTATATGACAATTATTATGAGTGTTTTATTCCCTTACTGTCAGTCTTTATTCAAAAACTCCACCCTTATATCAGGAGCATAACGTATAAGATAAAGACTTGTATTTTCGAAACCGTTCATCAGGCCGGTACGGTTAAAACTGTAATTCACCTGAAGCAGGTCAGGTTTGTGAATTGAGGGTTGGTACATAAACTCGGAACCATGTATTGCCAGTCCGCTTACAAAATAGTATACCATATCGTAACTTTGCCATGCATAGCTGCGTACGGGCGGTTCCATCTTAAAATGTTCCCTGTACCTGGCCAGGAAATCTTTTATATCATCACGATTATAGTCCACCCAGTTAGGGGTGTATATCATTATTCCCAGCTCATAAAAATACATAGGATCCAGGTTATCCAGCCACCTTATATCCGGATAACCTATAAGCTTGATATCGTATTTACGCAACAGTCCATGTACATTAACAATAGCTTCACTCATAACGGACTCATTATCTGAGGCCAGTATTACCAGGTTAGGTTTATCAGAGCTCATTGCATGGTCAATACTATTTATTGTATCGCTATATGATGAACGGCTGGTAAAGAACACTTCCCTGAAGCTCATATCATTGAATGGTATCTTAAACCTTAAATTGCGGTATATTTTATCCTTGAACTCCCCTGACAGTTCCGTGCTCCACGCGGTATCCGCATGAACAAATACAAGGTTATGATCATAAAAATCACTTATCCTCTCAGCCATAGCATCCTGTATAACATCGAGTGAGGGCTGCACCTTGAACAGGTAGGGATTTGTTCTGAGGACATCCGTATTCTGGGATGCAAGGGGTGAGACCACGGGTATCCTGTATTTACGTGCATAACGCGCCACCTGTTCCATATTATCCGGGTACACCGGTCCTATAAGCAGGTCGGTATTACGTAAACGGCCTGTCTCCATAAACCTGGCCACCCTCAACGAGTCGCGCATAGTATCAAACACCTGCAGTTCCACATCCAGACCTTTTCGGATCAGAGCCTGCACGGCAAGCAGGGCTCCTTCATAGAACTCAATGAAGACCTCGCTGCGGGGATATATCCAATCATCAGGTCTTTTTATTAATTTATATATTTTTTTGCCATTATCATCATACTCAGATGAGTCGATATATGTCCGCTTACTGTTCTCATCAAGCATCAGCGGCAGCATCATGGTCACATTAATTTTGCCTTTAAGATCTTCAATCTCTGTATAATCGGCCTCTGTACCGTCAAATAAATAGGTCAGTCTTTCATCATCAATAGCAGTCGTATCAAGCCCTGCAACTTCAGGTTCCTCTTCTTCTTCCACAACGGGTATTCTTAATACCTCTCCTTCTTTTGGAAATAATAATCCTTTATTAACCCTTCTGATATCCCTTACACTAACATTATATTTCCTCGAAAGGGAGGCATAATTTTCCCCTTCCTGCACCCTGTGCAGGATAATACCCGGTTCATCTGTCTGAAAGTACTGTGTCTGTTCCCTGAATTGTTTCTTTGGAATTGCCAGCTCGGTGCCTACCGGCATGTCATAAATATTGATACCCGGATTTGCTTCGATTATTTTATCTTCAGGAACATCATATCTTCGTGATAATGAGTATACCGACTCTCCCTTCTTCAATACATGATAATTATACCTTTCCCTGTCCTTTTCCTGTTTAAGCTCTTCCTCCTCTTCGACAACAGGAATTTTCAAAGCCTGGTCTATCTGCAATCCATACATGGCGGAAGGATTCTCCCTGCTGATAATTTCGGTTGAAACATTATATGCTTTTGCTATTGAATAAAGGGTCTGGGATGAATCGACTATATGAATATAATAAGCCTTACCATCAATAATTACCTTGTCTTTTGACTTTTCAATACTGACCTGTGAGTAGAGTCCGGCAGACAATACTGTAATCATCAGTGCAGTCACATAAAGCCTCAACAGCATTCTATTCATTTATCGATTATTTTACAAAGCGCAACAAAGGTAAAAAAATATCCTTCAAATCATCTGCCAGAGTCAGGTGTATCAGGGTATCTTTGCAGAAAAGACTGATACCGGTATTATATTAATGGCTGTTCCGGCATGGACAAACCTGAACTATTTAATCTCACTGAAATATTTCATAAACTGAATACGCTCGTATGAAGAGGGGTCAGAAGTTTCTTCCTGGCTCATTTTGCCCCTGAACTGGTCTATGGAATTATACCCTTTATCCTCCATCCAGTCATTCAGTCCGCCAAGTATTTCCTGTATCTGCTCCCTTCCGTTGCGATAGATTGTGGACACCACCTGTACAGCTTTTGCTCCTGCCAGTATCTGCTTTATAAGATCCTCAGAGCTATGGACTCCTGTTGATGCTGCCAGGTCACATTTCACCCTGGGAGACATTATGCCCACCCATCTTCTCACCTCACCTGTTTCATTTGGTGAACTGTAGGTATCAGAGGTCTTTTCTTCAAAATTATTTATGTCAAAATCAGGAGTATAGAGGCGGTTAAACATAACAATTCCCTTAACCCCCGCCTCAGATATTTTCTTAATCATAGCGGCCGGATTGGTAAATCTTGAAGTTATTTTAACTGAAACAGGTATATTCACATGGCTTTTAACCTTTGCAATAATATCAAAATAAATCTTTTCTATATCAGCTGCATCCACATTCTCGTCTGTGGGCAGCAGGGCTATGTTCAGTTCCAGGGCATCGGCACCGGCTTCCTCAAACTGGTTTGCAAATTTCACCCATTCGTTTGCTGAGATGCAATTGATACTGGCTATAACGGGTATTGTTACCTTGCTTTTTACATCTTTTATAAGCTTTATATAAGCTGATACTGTTCTCTCCCTGATGTGCACATCTATATAATCCAGAGTCTCACTCTTCGCGGAATAGATCATATCACTCCGGTATGCTTCTTTCAGGCTGGCATCCACTTCAAACATTATCTGTTCTTCGAACAGCGATTTAAGCACCACCGCACCGGCCCCTGCTTTCTCAAGTTCTGCAATATTATCAACAGAATCAGTCAGTCCGGAGCTTCCTATAATAAGAGGATTACTCAGTGACAATCCAAGATATTTAGTAGTCAGTTCTGCCATTTTTATAATTTTTTTATGGTTTTACACAATTAACAATAAATGATAAGGTATTGAGAAGGTGCTGTTATTTTTTCACCTTTTCCTGCAGGTACTCATGCATACCTGAGGCGGCTTTGCGTCCGTCACCCATTGCCAGTATCACGGTTGCCCCTCCACGGACAATATCACCACCTGCGAATATACCTTCAACAGAGGAATGCATACTTTCCTGATCCACCTTTATTGTTCCCCAGTCTGTAACATCAAGTTCCGGCATACTGGCAGGTATAAGGGGGTTAGGCGACACGCCTATGGCAACCACCACGGTATCCACCTCCACTTCATATTCAGATCCTTCCATGGGTATAGGCCTTCTCCGGCCTGAAGCATCGGGTTCACCCAGTTCCATCTTCTGCACCAGCATCTTATTGACATTACCTTTCTCATCTGCAAAATACTCAACGGGACTGTTCAGGTTCATAAATTCAATATCCTCTTCCTGTGCATGTTTTACTTCCTCAACGCGTGCCGGCATTTCCTCTATTGACCTGCGGTAAATGATCATTGATTTTTCCGCTCCCAGCCTCTTTGATGTCCTTACCGAATCCATTGCAGTATTCCCTCCTCCTATAACGGCCACCTTTTTACCGCTGAAAACAGGGGTGTCAAAATCAGGGCTGGCAGCATTCATAAGGTTAACACGTGTAAGGTACTCATTTGATGAAAATATCCTCCTGTAATTCTCACCGGGTATATTCATAAATTTAGGCAGTCCGGCACCTGATCCCACAAAGAAAGCCTCAAAGCCCTCTTCTTTAAGGTCAGCCACTGTTGCTGTAGTGCCAACAATAAAATTTGTTGCAAATTTAACACCCATCTGTTTCAGGTTTTCTATCTCCACATCCACGATTTCGTTAGGCAGCCTGAATTCCGGTATTCCGTATTTAAGCACTCCTCCTATTTCATGCAATGCTTCAAAGACTGTTACATCATAGCCCCACTTTATCATATCACCGGCCACTGCCAGTCCGGCCGGACCGGATCCGATAACGGCAACCTTGATACCATTTTTATCCTCCACATGAGGCACGGAAATATTTCCGCTGTTTCGTTCATAATCGGCAGCAAACCTTTCAAGATGACCTATTGCCACCGGATCTTTCTTAAGTTTCTGTACATAGAAGCAGGAAGCTTCACACTGCACTTCCTGGGGACAGACCCTTCCGCATACTGCGGGCAATGCATTTGTTTCCTTGAGTACTTTTGCAGACTCAAGAAAATTACCCTGTTCAATCCTTTTTATAAATTTGGGGATGTTTATACTTACGGGACATCCTGTTATACATGTGGGATCAACACAATCAAGACATCTCTGAGCCTCTTTCAATGCCATCTCCTCTGTGAGTCCTGTATTTACTTCCTTATGATTCTTATTTCTTACATGGGGGTCCTGCTCGGGCATCTTAACCCTTTCCACCGAGGTGCGCTCCTTTGCCTTCTTACTTTTTCTCAGTTCTTCCCTCCAGTCCTGCTGACGTTCTGATTTTAATATCTCCTGTATAGTTTCCATAATGTATTGTTTGTTTTCAGGTAATAATAATTAAGCCGGGTTATTTTTCCACTGATTCAAGAAACTTCTTATAATCTTCCCTCTCCTGGTCCTCATAGGCACCCAGTCTCATAATCATCTCATCAAAATCTATCTTATCAGCATCAAATTCAGGACCGTCAACACATACAAATTTTGTTTCACCGTCAACGCTGACCCTGCAGGCTCCGCACATACCTGTGCCATCAACCATGATGGTGTTCAGGCTGGCTATTGTTGGCACATTGTACTTCTTTGTGGTAAGGGAAGCAAATTTCATCATTATAGCAGGGCCTATGGTTACTGCCAGATTTACCTTTTCGGCCTCCAGTATTTCCTCCATGCCATGGGTTACCAGTCCCTGCCTGCCATAAGATCCGTCATCTGTCATAATAACCAGCTGATCAGAGCATTCCTTCATTTCATCTTCCAGTATCAGCAACTCCTTATTCCTGGCGGCAAGCACACTTACAACTCTGTTACCTGCTTTTTTAAAAGCCCGGGCTATGGGCAACAGGGGGGCAATGCCAACGCCACCGCCTGCACAGAGGACAGTACCGACATTTTCTATTTCGGTGGCATGTCCAAGCGGACCCACCACATCAGTCAGGGTGTCACCCTCATTCATAAGGCTTAATTTGTGTGATGTTACGCCCACTCTCTGTATCACAAGGGTGATAGTCCCCTTTTCAGTATCCGCATCAGCAATGGTAAGAGGAATCCTCTCTCCTTTTTTGTCAATTTTTACAATAACAAAATGTCCTGCTTTCCGCTTATGGGCAATGCGTGGTGCATCTATTACAAGCTTTACGACATTATTGTTCAGCTGTTCTTTCTCAACAATTTTATTCATTCCTGGAATTTTATTTTGTAAGTATCCTGTTAGTAAATGTTATTCATATTCTCATCCCGAAAAATAATTTCCAATGTGGAGATTTTTTTCATTGATACCAACGAAATATACTATTTTCTGGAATATGTTTAAAAACAGGAATGTAAAAAAATGTCATAGCCTGCAAGAACCGGATCTGAAGCATTGCGTTTTACAACACAAGAAAAAAGTCCAGCCAACTCCTTACAAGGCAGCTTATTAATTAGATGCGTTATTAAAAAGATGTTTATTACCGGCTATTTAAGCTTTTCATTTAGGAATTCAGTAATATTTTTTTCTATCCTTCTTTCCACATCCCTTACATCCGCCTTTACAAACTTATCACCGGTGATTTTTTCAAATAATTCTATATACCTCTCAGAAACTTCCCTGACAAATTCATCGGTCATTTCCGGCACCTGCTGTCCGGGCTGACCCTGAAATCCATGCTCCATCAGCCATTCCCTGACAAACTCCTTGGATAGCTGTTTCTGCGGCAGTCCTTTATTAAACCTTTCCCTGTACCCCTCACCATAGAAATACCTTGAAGAATCAGGTGTATGTATTTCATCAATCAGGTAAATACTGCCGTCTTTCTTACCAAATTCATACTTTGTATCCACCAGTATAAGACCGTGCTCGGCGGCTATCTCAGAGCCCCTGATGAATAGTTCCATTGAGTATTTTTCAAGCATTTCATACTCATCTTTCTGTACCAGTCCGCTGCTTATTATCTCCTCTTTTGATATATCTTCATCATGCGCGCCCTGCTGAGCCTTTGTTGTAGGGGTAATTATAGGCTTCTCAAAGCCCTGGTGCTCCTTCATTCCGCCGGGCACCGGCACTCCACAGATGCTTCTCGCTCCTGATTTATATGAACGCCATGAGCTTCCTGTCAGGTATGCCCTTACAATCATCTCTACCGGGTAAGGCTCACATTTATGGCCGAATGTTACATTGGGATCGGGCACGGCTATCTTCCAGTTAGGCACGATATCAGCGGTGGCATCCAGAAATTTTGATGCTATTTGATTCAGTACCTGTCCCTTATAGGGAATGCCCCGCGGCAGTACTACATCAAAAGCCGATATACGGTCGGTAACAATCATCAAAAGATAGTCATCGTCTATATTATAAACTTCTCTGACCTTTCCGTGGTACACATCTTTCTGTCCCGGAAAATTAAAATTTGTATCCTTAATTGCCTGTGACATTTTCTGTAATTTTATTTATTAATAATAGAATGTAATTTTAATTATACCAACATCCTGTTGATCTGCCTGTTATCAGCCTTCTTTATCTGATTCATCATCTTCAGGCTCCCTTTTTTCATCCACATCATAGGCCCGGACAATATCTTTTACCAGTTTATGCCTGACTATATCCCTCTCATCGAATTCAATTATTGATATCCCTTCTATCCCCTTCAGTATTTTTATTGCCTGGAAGAGGCCTGACTTTCTCTTATCAGGCAGATCGATCTGTGTTATATCTCCGGTCATAATAAATTTGGAGTTAACTCCCATCCTTGTAAGGAACATTTTCAGCTGGTTAATTGTTGCATTCTGTGCTTCATCAAGTATAACAAACGAATGTTCCAGTGTTCTTCCCCTCATATAAGCAAGGGGAGCAATCTGTATTGTACCATCCTCCAGCCACGCTTCGAGTTTACGGAAATGTATCATATCCTTCAGGGCATCATAGAGGGGCTGCAGGTAAGGGTCCAGTTTCTCCCTCATATCACCGGGAAGGAAGCCCAGCCTCTCTCCTGCTTCAACAGCCGGCCTGGTCAGCACAATCTTTTTTACCTGCTTGTTTTTAAGGGCTCTTACAGCCAGGGCAATAGCCGTATATGTTTTGCCGGTACCTGCCGGTCCGTATGCAAGTAAAAGGTCATTAAGCCTGTATTCCTCAACAAGATGAGCCTGGTTAACAGTGCGGGCCCTAATTGGCCTGCCACTGACATTATAAACAAGGTTCTCATCCAGCACACCGTCGGTTGCTGCTTTAAAAAGGTCAGGGTCATTGAGTATTCTTTCAGCATCATCTTTCTGCAGGCTATTATGTTTCTCAAAAAACACAATCATTTCCTTAAGCCTGGTTTCAAACCTTGCAACCTCATCCTCCTCCCCTATGGCCTTAACAGTATTACCCCTTGCTATAATCTTAAGTCTGGGGAAGTAATTCCTTATACTATCTAAAAGAATATTATCCGAGCCAAAAAAAATCCTGGAATCAATATCTTCCAGTTCAATAACCTTTTCCACCATACATCCTTAGTCCCTTTTTAAATAAAACCTGTGAATTCTCAAAAAAAAACCTTAGGTTTGAAACATACAAAGTAACCTATTTTTTTCAATAGAATATCATCTACAGCATAAGTTTTTAAAGGATGCCTGTTATTACTCTTACTACTGAATGGCAATCATTTGATTATTACCATGGTATATTGAAAGGCAAGCTTACAAGCCAGTGTCCCGGTACTCCCGTGATAGATAACGCCAGCGGTCTGAGCCCTTTTAACATACAAAAAAGTGCTTTTGTTATCAGGAATACTTTCGGGCATTATCCCAGTGGTTCGGTCCATATAATAGCGGTACAGTCAGAATACAGTGAGAAGAGTCCTCATGTTATCATAAAAGCCAAGGATCATTATTTTATAGGTGCAGATAACGGTATTTTTCATTTGATACTCAACTCAGCTCCTGAGAAGATCATAATGCTTGACAGTAAAAAGGACGGGGAATATATTGATGAGGCCCAGGTCTTTGCTGATGCAGCGGCTAAAATTATCAGCACCGGTGATATAAGCAGCGCGGGCTCAGAAAAGAAAGAAATCAGGGAGATGGTACCATTCAGGGCCACAATTGAGAAAGATGCTATCTCAGGCAGTATCATATATATTGACACTTACGGTAATGCCGTTTCAAATATTACAAAAGATCTGTTCACAAGGGTTTTTGATAACAAAAAATTCAGGATTGCTATACGGTCAAACACAAATATTATCGACCATATCAGCCAATCCTATAACAGTGAATCCATCGGGGAACTGCTTGCAGTCTTTAATTCACTTAATCTTCTGGAGATAGGCATTAACGGGACAGATGCCTCGGAGCTGCTGAGCATACAGGTTGGTGATATTATAAGGGTTGCCACACCAGGAAATAACAAAAAACCAGGAATGCTATTTTAGACTATCAGATTATGGAAGCAGACAGGAGGCTTAAGGCTTTTAAAGAATTACTTGATATCATGGACAAACTGAGGGTAAGCTGTCCATGGGATATGAAACAGACGAACGAAACATTAAGGAAACTTACTATAGAGGAGACATATGAGCTGGCTGACGCCATACTCGATAATGATTATAAGGCTATTTGCGGGGAGCTGGGCGACCTTATGCTACACATAGTTTTCTATGCACGCATAGCTTCGGAGAAGGATA
The DNA here is from genome assembly GCA_041685495.1 of Bacteroidales bacterium. Lineage (GTDB taxonomy): Bacteria > Bacteroidota > Bacteroidia > Bacteroidales > VadinHA17 > UBA9300. The sequence continues at coordinate 2,422 of JAWLFR010000016.1, read as the reverse complement.
TGTTTGACATCAGCAATGTGCTTGAAGGCATAAACAAAAAACTTATTTACAGGCACCCCCATGTTTTTGGCAATACTGAGGCACACAGCGCCTCAGAGGTTGAAGAGAACTGGGAAAAGCTTAAACAAAACGAGTCTGATAAGTATAAGCCGGTGCTGTCTGGTGTACCCGACTCACTGCCGGCCCTTGTGAAGGCCAACAGGGTACAGGAAAAAGTAAGAGGCGTGGGATTTGACTGGGAAGACAGGTCACAGGTTTGGGATAAGGTGAGTGAAGAGATTAAGGAATTAAAGAAGGAAATTGAAGAGGGTACAGAGAAAGAAATTGAATCTGAATTCGGTGATGTTTTCTTCTCGTTGATCAATGCTGCACGCCTGTACGGTGTTGACCCGGAGTCTGCTCTTGAAAGGACCAATAAAAAGTTTATTACCAGGTTTAATTACCTTGAAGACAAATCTATACGCCAGGGCAAATCACTTCATGACTTAAGCCTGGAGGAGATGGATAAGATATGGCAGGAAGCCAAAGATCTTGAATAGGTCCCCGGTCCTTCTGAGGTTATTGCCTCAGTCTTCTATAGTTCTTACCAGCCTGAAACCGATATTATCATACCCCCTGTTGAGATCGAAACTTTTTATTCTTGTATAGACAGTGCAGTTATCATCCCTGTCAGCCCAGCTGCCGCCCCTGATGACCCTGAACGATCCTTTCGCCGGGCCTACAGGGTTTTCCACCGGTGATAAAGCATAATAATCAGCATCGTAAATATCATGGCACCACTCGCTCACATTACCTGACATATCATATATTCCCAGGCTGTTGGGCTTAAGCAGGCCACGCCTGTACAGTCCACGCCCGTTAGGCATCAGCTCGCACATTGCCCCCTTGCTGTTGCGGTAATACCATCCCAGTTCATCCAGGTCATCCCCCCCTGAATAGGTATAGGTATTATTGCGACCGCCCCGGGCAGCAAACTCCCATTCTGCCTCGGTCGGGAGTCTTCCCCCTGCCCATTCACAAAACATACGTGCCCCTTCCCAGGTAACAAGTATGGCAGGGAAAGTGCCGGCACCTTCAAGGACCTTAAACCTTCCGTTATCATAATATATATGCACCCTGAAGCCTGTCTTTTCATAGTCATCACCATACACTTTAAGGAAATACACTGGGTGTCCGTCCAAAACGACAATTTCACTATCGCCTTCGAATACAATATCTTCAACATGGTTGTTCAGGAAGCCGGCAAATTCCCGGTTGCTTACCTCGTATTTACCTATTTTATATGAATCTAGCCGTACATCGTGAACAGGCTGAGCCGCATCATCTGCTTTCTCATCACCCATCAAAAAAGTGCCGCTTTCCACGGCCACCATATCGGTTTTGATAAGTGGTATAAATCCGATGTCATCAGCATAGACATATCCCTTTTCATTCCTGGCATATGCCCTGGCATAATATTTCCTGCCTGTCTCCAGTCCCTCTATCCTGTAATCAAATTTACCGTTACTGCCTTCAATTATAGCAAAATTATCTTCTTTTGTTGGTCCTGCGACGGTATCCCATACTATACCCCTTTCTATAACATCCAGTCCACCATCATCCTTCAGATCACCGGTAACGGTAACCGCGCTGTAATCGATATCCTTCACTCCTGCTGTCTCCACTTCGGGTATGCCCAGTTTGGTAGTTATTATTATCTCATCCCCGTATGAGACACCCTCACTGTTAACTGCATATGCCCTGAAATAATATTTTGATCCCGGGTCCAGGTTCTCAACCAGACCCTCAAATTCACCTTTGCCCTTCCCAAAACCGGACACATTACTGTCTATGCCCGGATTCTTTAACATTGAATAGCAGACACCTGCATCTGTCACATCATGGCCGCCATCATCCACTACTTCAATATTCATACGCACCGAAGAGACCATGATTCTTCCGGGCTCCCCGGTCTTTACTGTTGGCGGACCTGTTGTTTCAAATTCTTTTACCTCACCGTATCTTGTTGCAAACCTGTTTCTTGCAAAAGAGCGGTAATAATATTTCGTAAAAGGCCTTAGCTCATCCAGTTCAAGCCTGTACCTGCTATTCCCGGAAGCATAACTGACAAAATCATCAATGGCAGGTCCGGTATTCTCTGAATAACATATTCCATAGGCAATAAGTTTCTCACCGCCATTGGTAACAAGCTGTCCACCGGCACGGACAGTGACAGAATGTATATTACTCACATCCCCGGTACGGACAACTGGTATACCATCTTTAGTTTTTATGTTCAGGTAATCACTGTATCCGGTCCCGGCCCGGTTTTTTGCGTAGGCTCTCAGGCGCAGCTCACTGTCCCGGGGAAAACCATCAATAATACCATCTGTCACGTGCCGGGTATTATCTATTATTACCTTGTTCTCTTTTTCTTCTGCTG
>JAWLFR010000015.1:0-32007 GCA_041685495.1 Bacteroidales bacterium | reverse complement strand
AACCTGCCAGTGTGGGCTTCTCATAGCCCTCATCCACCATTTTAAGCCTCATAATATAGCCGTTAATAGCCAGGATAATGATAAGCAGTGCAACAGCAATGCTCATATATAATCTTGTTTTATCAAGTACCCTGGTTGACTTATACATATCAGAGTTTACAAAATTATTATACCCTGTGCGGGAATATGCATATGCTTTGCGCCTTGCCTGCTCCCTCTTACCTTTGTCCCAGTCATTAACAAATTGCCTGGCCCTGGTTGAATTATATAAGAGATTATTGTGATGTGTAAGCAGGAACTGGTATGCTTCTGTTGCAAGTATAAAAAGATCAACAGCCGAGTCAGAGTGATTAATATCAGGATGATATTTTCGGGCACACCTCCTGTAGGCTTTTTTAATGTCATTAATAGTAGCCCCATGCTCCAGCCCCAGTATACTGTAATATTTATCTAATCTGTTCAAAAGATATGATTAAAACATAAAAATAGTGATTTGAAGATGATTATCATATTTAATACATATTTATTGAAAATATCAGCGATAAGGTATATAAATACATTCAGCAGGGCAGTTATATGTTTATTTGATAAATCATTGAAATACCCATTCTTTTTGTAAATTTGGTTTTTTTTAAGGATATGGTTTAAGGGATGGAGTGGACTAATATTTACCTTGCCTTCGGGTTGACATTATTTGCAGGTCTGGCAACGGCTGTAGGAGGTGCAATAGCCTTCTTTGCCAAAAGGACAAACACTACATTTCTTTCATATTCATTAGGCTTTTCTGCAGGCGTGATGATATATATATCCTTTACGGAGATACTCCCGCAGGCAAGCCTGATTATAGGAGAACATTTTCCGGGTGAGATTTCAACATGGCTTACTTTTTTATTCTTTATTGCAGGAGTTTCTTTAACAGCATTAATAGATAAGATCGTACCATCACAGGAAAACCCGCATGAGATACGAAGCCTTGAGCAAATGGATAACGGAGGTCAATGCCATGGTAAGAGGTTATTACGCGTGGGTGTCTTAACCGCCATTGCAATAGCCATTCATAATTTCCCTGAGGGTATAGCAACCTTTATGTCAGGGGTATCAGATATTACTGTTGGGATAAGTATAGCACTTGCAGTTGCAATACATAATATCCCTGAAGGGATAGCTGTATCAGTACCTGTTTATTATGCTACCGGCTCACGGAAGAAGGCATTCTGGTGGGCTGCACTATCAGGCCTTGCGGAACCGCTGGGTGCATTATTTGGCTTTCTTATACTTTCATTATTTCAAAGTCAGACAGTGCTGGGTTATGTGTTTGCACTAGTGGCCGGAATAATGATCTATATTGCCTTTGATGAGCTTTTGCCGGCAGCACATAAATACGGAAAGCATCACACAACAATCTACGGATTGATAAGCGGGATAATTGTAATTGGTATCAGCCTGATGCTTCTTTAGGGGTTTTTACCGGAATGTATCCTGTTCAGTGTTCAGATATCTGTTTGCAGGCTTCAGCTGCTTCACTACCAATAATTTTTTTAAAAAACGTCCTCTTACTGACCGATATCAGTAATTTCTTTCATTTCCCTTCTTATTTTCGAAACATATTTTTTTAAATATTGAAGTTATGCAGAAAATAAATAAACACCCTATACTTGAAGTACCTCAGAAAGAAAAAGTTACTTTCAGATATAATGGAAAAACCATTACTGCTGATAAAGATTTTACCATTGCCGCTGCTTTACACCAGGCAGGATACCCGGTTCATAGTCACAGTCTTGAGAACAGGAACCGTAGCCTGGAATGTGGAATAGGTAAATGCGGTGCCTGTGAAATGCTGGTTGATGGGGTAATAAGGCGGATCTGTATAAGCAAAGTTAATGATGTTAATGAGGTTAAAGAGATACCACAGGATTATAAACCGGGTATAAAAATCCCGGATAAAGATAAAGCGCTTAATGTTTATAAAACGGATGTTGCAATAATAGGGGCAGGTCCTGCCGGGCTGGCCGCAAGGGAAGTACTTAACGAACATGGTGTCAGAAATATTGTAATAGACAATAATGATAAGATAGGGGGTCAGTTTCTGATGCAAACACACCAGTTTTTCTTTTTTGAAAAGGAAAATAAATTTGGAGGAATGAGAGGATTCGATATTGCCGAAACACTTGCCGGCGACGACCATTCCGGGATATTCCTTAACTCAACCGTATGGGATATTCTTGAAGGTAAGAGATTGGCAGTCAAAAATATTGAAACTGAAGAGATATATTATGTAGACACCAGCCACCTCATTATTGCCACGGGTGCTGTTCCCTTTATGCCTCCTTTTGAGAATGATGATGTTCCGGGTGTTTATACTGCAGCTGTGGTTCAGAAAATGATGAACCAGGAATTTACACTCTTGGGTAAGAATGTGTTGACTGTAGGGGCAGGCAATATTGGTTACCTGACTTCATACCAGTTAATGCAGGCAGGAGCAAATGTAAAGGCCATAATTGAAGCCCAGCCTTTTGAAGGTGGATTCCCTGTGCAGGCTAACAGGATTCGCCGGCTGGGTATCCCGGTACTTAAATCAACAATACTGGTTAAAGCTATTCCTAATGATAATTATGATGGTATAAAAGCTGCCCTTATTGCAGATGCCGAGATGTTTAAACCGGTACCGGGTACTGAAAGATTGATAGAAGGGATTGATGCAATTAATATATGTACAGGCCTGGTTCCTGATGATGCACTCCTGATTAAAGGAAGAGAAGTATTTGGTGGAAGCTGTTATGGTGCAGGTGATGCTATTCGTATAGGTGAAGGAACAAGTGCCGTACTCAGGGGAAAACAGGTTGCCTGTGAAATACTTGAAGATAGGGGAAAGAGATATGATTATGATAGTTATCTGAAGGTATCAAAGGAATATATTGATTCCCAGCAACATCCTGTTCAGGTTATAGACACTCCCTTCATGCCCTCAGGCGAAAGGATGAATGCAAAACCATTTGTCCTGATCGATTGTCTTCACGGTTTTGCATGTAATCCCTGTGCTTTTGCCTGTCCCCATGGAGCAATAACAAAAACATCCACCAGTACTGTTCCGCATATTGATTTTGATAAGTGTATAGGCTGCATGAAATGTGTATTCCGGTGCCCTGGACTGGCTATATTTGGATATAACCTCAAAAAGGATTGGTTGTTCCTCCCAGTGGAATATGAGGTGGAAGAAAATGCGGCGGTATTTCTTGTTGATAATAATGGCGAGAGACTTGGCAAAGGCTTGATTGAGAAGGTGATGAAGAAAGAAAACAAGACCAATGTTGCGAGGGTTAAATCATTGGATCTGCATGGAGAGGAGCTTACCCTGGTCAGAGGGTTTATCCTCAAAGACAGATACCCGGAAGAGATAGGATTCGTTGATTCTGATGATAAGTATGAAGGCGACCAGTATATATGTCATTGTGATGATGTTAAGCTGCAGGATATTCTGGATGTTATAGGCGAAAGAAAATTTATTTCAACTGATGAGATAAAACATACAACCCGCCTTGGGATGGGAGCTTGCAGAGGTAAAAGGTGTATCAAGAGGCTCAAAACAGTTTTGCCTGCATATGGTATATCGCTTGTTGGCGATGCCACCCCTCGCGGACCCTTATCAAACCAGGTAAGTCTTGGTGAACTTATGCCGCATGATAAACATGAAAATGTTATTACTCATTTTAACGGGACTAAACGGAAATCTGTTAAAGTGGATTCTTTCGTAGCAGGCGGTGGTATTGGCGGTAGTGCTTTGTTCAGATATTTGTCAGAAGCGGGGATGAAGCCCCTGATGATCAACTATGGCAGGGGGGCATCCTGGAGGAATATTGCAGGAGGCAGACCTAATTTCAGTCTGCCCGAATTATCAGACATTGCAAATAATAACCTCCAAATATTCAAGGACTTACAGAAGGTGTCCAATATTGATTTCAGACCTATCAAATATGTGACCTTTGCTCACGATGATAAAATATACAAAGATCTGGAAGCCTCACTTGCCTGGTCTGATGCCCGTATGATTTCACCTGCTGATTTTCAGAAAGAGATATCAGCTAACATCAATCCTGATCTTGATAAATACAGGGCTGCACTGATTACGGATAACTGCTGGCAGGCTACCCCGGGAAGAGTTATTGATCTGATCCGGAAAATAGGCATTGAGAGTGGTGGGTCTGTACTCGAAGATTGTGAGTTGATCGATGTAAATAAGTGCGGCAATGATTATAATATTATTGTTCGTGATCATAATAAGGAGTATGTTGAATACCGGACCCCTGTATTTATCAATGCCCTGGGTCCACAGGGAACTGAGTTTGCAAGAAAGCTTGGTTATTTTGCAGATGTTTATCCTGTTAAACATCAGGCATTTATTACACGACGACTGCCAATGATGGGGCCTGGAGAAACACCACTTTCCATGTTAATAGACAGGCGTAACTACAAAGGATTTTCTGCTGTATATGGACAGCAGCTTGCAGAGACAGGCCAGATAATAGGATGTGCCTCACCTGCAACCGAACCCAGGGAAGCAGAAAAGAACCTTAAAATAAATTCTCAGGATTTCCTTGAAATAGTTACGGAAGTATTTGTTGACTGGATACCCTGCCTGTCATCCGTGGCCTTCCAGGCTGTCTGGGCAGGGTACTATGTTGAACCAAAAATGGTGATTGATCCGGATAAGGGGCTCTTCATAGGTCTGAGAGGACAGGGTTTTATGCTTGGCCAGTACCTTGCAAAAATGTATGTGGATAAACTCACAGGTAAAATGGTTCCCGGATATTTTGACAGACTTGGCTTAGATGGTGACGGCTTGCTTGAGAAAGCATTTAAATAGCAAAGCTATACTATACCGGTAAAACCCATAAAAGCCATGGCCAGGAGTCCGGCCACGACAAAAGCCACCGGCACACCCTTCATAGGAGCCGGTACATCTGCCAGGTCCAGGTGTTCACGCAGTCCGGCAAAAGTGATAAGCGCCAGTCCGAAACCAATGGAATTGGCAATGGCATATACAATGCTTTCCATCAGGTTAAGATCCTGCTGACCGGCCATAATGGCCACCCCCAGTACCGCGCAATTAGTTGTTATAAGGGGCAGGAAAATACCCAGTGCCTGGTATAATGAAGGGCTTACCTTTTTAAGGATGATCTCCACCAGCTGCACCAGTGATGCTATAACCAGTATAAAGGTAATGGTCTGCATAAAGCCAATACCGAAAGGATTAAGCACATAGTTTTGTATAAGGTAGGTAACCAGTGTTGCTATGGTCATAACAAATAATACCGCTCCTGACATGCCTATGGATGTTTCAATCTTTCCTGATACACCAATGAAAGGGCATATACCAAGAAACTTATTGAGAACAATATTATTTACGAATATGGCTGATATAATTATAATGATATATTCCATGGTTATGCTCCTTTCTTCTTAAGTTTATTCATTAGCATTATAAGATAGCCGAGGGCTATGAATGCTCCGGGCGAGAGTATAAAGATAAGCATGCCGTCTCCCTCAATAAATTTAAGGCCGAATATTGATCCAGACCCAAGTATTTCCCTGACCGCTCCCAGGAGTGTCAGTGCAAAGGTAAAGCCCAGTCCCATACCCAGTCCGTCTATTGCGGAGGTGCTCAGGTCGCTCTTTGATGCAAATGCCTCTGCACGTCCCAGTACCAGGCAGTTAACCACTATAAGGGGGATAAACAGTCCCAGTGCGTCGAACAGTGACGGGAGGTAGGCTTGCATTGTAAGTTCAACAATCGTTACAAAAGATGCTATGATAACTATAAATGAAGGTATCCTTACCTTGTCGGGGATGAAATTTTTTATTAGCGAAACCACTATGTTGGCCATAAGCAGGACAAATGTTGTTGCCAGACCCATACCCATTCCGTTGATAGCAGTGGTGGTTACACCAAGTGTGGGACAGAGACCAAGGAAAAGGACAAAAACCGGGTTTTCCCTGATAAAGCCTTTAGTGAAATTTTTAAGCTGGTTCATATTGATACAGATCTTTTTTACTTATTATCTACTTTGCTTATATAGGTATCGTAGGCCCTTTTTACTGCATCGCAAAAGGCTCTTGAGCTAATGGTGGAGGCTGTAATTGCATCGACGTCTCCTCCGTCATTTTTTACAGCAATCCTGAATGATTCCGGGTCTTTCCCCTGGAACTGCAGGCTCCAGTCAGATTTTCTTCTTTCCATCTTATCTCCCAGTCCGGGTGTTTCTTCATGTTCCAGTACTGCAACATCATTGATTGTTCCATCGGGAAGAAAACCAACCATTACCTTAATCTCGCCGGAAAAACCCATATTCGTAAAGGTTTCAACAGCTGTTCCGACAAGCTTATCTCCTGTTCTGCCCGGATAAAAATAGATTGTATCACCGTTTACGGGCTCTTTATATACTTCTGCGGTTGGTGTATTATCAAAGTCAGGGATAACCTGCCTGATAGCATTATTCTTTTTTTCCAGTTTTGCTGCTGCTATTGGCTCTTTGGTCAGTTCGTAAATACCACCAAGTGCAGCCGAAGCTACAAGAGTGATGGCAAAGAGCGCAATAATCATATTCTTTAAATTAGATTCTTTTTTAGCCATTTTTTACCTCCTCTCCAAACCTTTTAGGTTTAATATAAGTGTTTATCAGGGGTGTGAAGCCGTTCATGATGAGTATAGCAAACTGTACACCCTCAGGGTAGGCACCGAAGCGCCTTATTAAAACAGTGAGGACTCCTATACCCACACCATAGATCAGCATGCCTTTATTTGACATTGGAGATGTTACATAATCAGTAGCCATAAATATTGCCCCCAGTAAGAGACCACCGGTCATTAGATGATAAAGAGGATCAGGGTTTGATGAGGGATTGGTCAGCCATAATATGCCTGTGAAAACGGTAACTGTGAGCAGAATGCTGACCGGTATATGCCATGTGATGATCTTTTTGTAAAGCATATATGCCAGGCCCAGGAGCAATGCAAAAGCTGCTATCTCACCCAGTGAACCTCCCATATCGCCCCAGAACAGCTGCTGGTGGTCGGGCATGGCAAGGTCAGGGTCAGACATAAGGCTGTCAACAGGCACCTTGTCATAATTTTCATTTAGAACACTGAGTGGTGTTGCGCCGGTAACGGCATCAGTGAACTTGCTGTTGAACCCTTTAGGTACAGGCCATGTGGTCATCTGTACAGGGAAAGAAAGGAAAAGGAAAACCCTGCCTACAAGAGCCGGGTTGAACGGGTTATTACCCAGTCCGCCGAATGTCATCTTTCCAATACCTATGGCAACAAGTGCTCCCAGTATGATAAGTCCCACCGGAAGGTTGCTGGGCAGGCAGAATGCCAGTAATAAGCCTGTTACTATAGCGGAGCCATCATTTATTGATGGTTCTTTTTTAAGTAAGAACTTCTGAATCAGGTATTCAAATATTACACAAGATGTAACTGAGACTGCCGTTACCAGGATGGCAGGCCAGCCAAAAAACCATATAGTGGCAAGCAGGGCAGGGGAAAGTGCTATAATAACACCATACATGAGTTTCTTTGTGGATTCTTTGCTATACTCATGCGGTGATGGTGTTACTGTGAGTATTTTGTTCATTGCTTAAAGTGTATTTCTTATAGTGCTTAACTTTGTTTTCTTTCTTTTATCATCTTTCCAACTATGGATTTACCCAGCCTTATATAATCCAGTAAGGGACGGTTTGCCGGACATATATAACTGCATGAACCGCATTCTATGCAATCCATCAGGCTTTCATTTTCCAGTCTCTCATACATCTCTTTTTCAGTAAGAGTCATAAGCAGGTAAGGCTCCAGTCCCATTGCACAGGCCGAGATACATTTACCGCATCTGATGCATGGCTGAATTTCCTTCCTGCCTGCTCTCTCTTTCCTGAAAAGTATTATGCCTGACGTTCCTTTATTTACCGGTACATCCAGGTTGTTCAGTGCCTTTCCCATCATGGGTCCGCCGTTAACAACCTTACCGGTGCTCTCAGGCATACCGCCTGCATGTTCTATCAGCTTACTGACGGGTGTCCCTATTCTTGTAAGCAGGTTTACAGGTCTGGGGATATCTTCCCCTGTCACAGTGACCACACGTTCAAACAGTGGTTTATTCTTCTGGACAGCTTCATACACTGCGAAGGCAGTACCCACATTATGTACAACGGTTCCTACATCAACAGGCAATCCGCCTGAAGGCACCTCCCTGTTTAACAGCGCTTTGATAAGCTGTTTCTCGCCGCCCTGCGGATATTTAACCTTCAGGGCATGAACACTTATCCCCTTGTATCCTGCTGCAAGATCACCAAGCTTTCTGATAGCATCTTTCTTGTTATTTTCAATGCCTATCATAGCCCTGCTTACACCCAGTGCTTTCATCAGAATGGTGGTACCGGTAAGCAATTCCTCTGTTTTCTCTATCATCAGGCGGTGATCGGAGGTAAGGTATGGCTCACATTCCACTCCATTGATTATAAGAGTATCACACTTTTTCCCGGGCGGGATACTCATTTTCACATGTGATGGGAAAGTAGCACCACCCATTCCTACTATACCATTTTCGGCACATTTTTTTATTATATCCTCACCTGAAAGCTTGATGTGTTTTTCCAGCTTATTGCTCCTGTCAATGGATTCATCCCATTCATCACCTTCAACATTTATCACAACAGAAGTGCGTTTATAACCTGATGAGTCAGGCAGCTTATCAATCTTCAGCACTTTGCCCGAAACAGATGAGTGAATATTTGCTGACACAAATCCCTGGCTGCGGGCTATCATCTGGCCGGCCTTAAGAGTGTCACCTTTATTGACAACAGGTTCGGCCGGTGCTCCCAGGTGCTGGCTTAAGGGTATGATAACCTGCCCGGGAACAGGCATTGCCTCTATGGGTTTGCCGGCAGATATTTTGTTTTCAGGTGGATGAACACCTCCTTTGGGGAATGTCTTCAACACTTTATATTATTTTTAGTTTAACTTCAAAATCCTATGCTTGCTCTTTCTCGGTTTCCTTTTTCCTTTGCTCTTTGCGGGGTGGAAAATTCAGTTCCAGTATAGCCTTTGTAGGACACACAGGTTCGCACTTCCTGCAAAACTTGCATTTATCAGAATCAATAAAAGCAAGATTGTTTTTAATGGTGATGGCATCGAAATTACATACCTCTTCACATTTTCCGCATCCAATGCATGCTACCCTGCAAGCTTTCCTTGCCGGGCCACCCTTATCCTCATTTACACAACTTACATATATCTTCCTGTCTTTTTTAGCCTTTTTCCTGAGTTCAATGATGTTACGTGGACAAGCCTTTACACAGGCACCGCAGGCCACACAATTATCATCGATTATTACGGGCAGTCCTGTTTTCTCGTCCATATACATTGCATCAAAATCACAGGCGTCCACACATTCTCCCAGGCCGAGACAGCCGTAGGGGCAATCAGTCTCACCGGTATACAGGTTATGGGCTATTGTGCAGTTCCTTGCTCCATCATATATGGATGTGCGTTTCCGGTGCTCCGGTGTTCCGTTACATCGTACCACAGCAACACGGGGTTCACTCTCAGGTGCTTCCCTTCCGAGTATTTCTGCTACCCTGGCCATAACTTCAGCACCTCCTACCGGGCAGTTTAGTCCTTCAAAGGATTCAGATTTCACCAGGGCTTCAGCAAAATTGCGGCAGCCGGCAAAACCACAACCCCCGCAATTAGCAGCCGGCAAGGCCTCTTCAACTTCGTCAATCCTGGGATCCTCATAAACCTTAAATCTCTGAGCAACAAAGTATAATATCAGGGCCGCTGTTATCCCTAAAAGACTTAATGTTATTATTGTAATTAATACTACAGAATTCATTTAATCTGTTTTTTTAAAGTAAATGAAAAACTCTTGCCTATCTTTTCCTTCTTATAATATATTGTAAGATAATAAGGGACCAGTGACAAAAAGGCAGCTATACCACTGATGGGTTCGGATACGGATAAGGCTGTCAGTGTGATAAGAACGGTCAGTACAATTAAAAACGGCAGAAGATAGCCAAGAAAAAGAGCTCTGAAACCCATGGACTGCTGCATCACAACAGTTACCGGGTCACCGGTCTCTACTTCGGCACTGTGTTTTGTCTTTATCTCTTTGGATTCCTGGCCTGACAGATCGCATATACCAGAGGCCAAACATGCCGAACAGGCAGGATGGGATATAATATTTACGATTACCTGCCCGTTTTCAACAGATTTAACTATACCCGTGTGTTCTATTGAATTATCTTTTTGCATTATCCGGAACCATGCATATTTAGAATTTGCAAATTTATAACATGCAGCTTAAATAAATATGCATAAAATCAGTTTTTAGTTCATGAAAAATAATATAGAATAATTCTAAATAATTTGTCTGTCATCCCTGGCCCGTCTGCCATCCCTAACTGATTTTACTCCAGTCGTATTCTGGTTTTTTTAGTATGTTCAGTTGTTGTTTAAGCAGGAAATTATTATTTTTCTCTAACAGCGGGTCATCTTCAAGGATCTCTTCTGCAATCCTTCTGGCATATTCGAGTATCTGCCCGTCTTTCCCCAGGTTTGCAATTTTCAGGTCAAAACCTATTCCGCTCTGTTGTGTTCCCTCAAGATCGCCCGGTCCCCGTAGCTGCAGGTCGGCTTCCGCTATTTCAAAACCGTCATTGGTTCTTACCATTATATCAATCCTCTTTCGTGCCTCATTTGATAATTTATCAGAAGTCATCAGCACGCAGTATGATTGTTTTGCCCCCCTGCCTACACGTCCCCTCAGCTGGTGAAGCTGTGATAAGCCGAAGCGTTCGGCCGACTCAATTATCATAACAGAAGCATTAGGTACATCCACCCCCACTTCTATAACAGTTGTAGCAATCAGGATATTAGCCTGCCCGCCGGTAAAAAGCTTCATTGATATCTGTTTGTCAGCCGGTCTCATCTTGCCATGCACCACAGATATTGCAAAACGGGGAGGGGGGAAGGCCCGTGTTATTGCTTCCACACCATCCTCCAGATCCTTATAATCCATTTTTTCCGATTCCCTGATCAGTGGAAAAACAATATATATTTGTTGTCCTGCCTTAATCTGCTTTTTCATAAAGCCAAAAACCCTCAGACGTGCTGAATCGGTAAAATGAAGGGTTTTGACAGGCTTTCTTCCAGGCGGCAACTCATCTATAACGGAAACATCAAGATCGCCGTAAAGGGTCATAGCAAGGGTTCTCGGGATAGGAGTGGCTGTCATTACAAGTATATGTGGGGGATGCCGGTCTTTCTTCCATAAGCGTGCTCTCTGTGCCACGCCAAAACGATGCTGCTCATCAATAATTACCAGTCCCAGCTTCCTGAAATTAACAGTATCCTCAATAAGAGCGTGTGTGCCGATAATAATCTTTATGCTGCCATCCCCCAGTCCGGCTGCTATGCGTTCCCTCTCTGATTTTTTTGTTGAGCCTGTAAGCAGGCACAGGCCTGTGTCTATACCTTTGAGCAGTGAAGCAATGGTATTATAATGCTGACGGGAAAGTATTTCTGTAGGGGCCATAATGCATGTCTGGAACCCGTTATCAATAGCCAGAAGCATACTCATAAGGGCAACCACTGTTTTGCCGCTGCCCACGTCTCCCTGCAGCAGGCGGTTCATCTGTTTACCGGAACCAAGGTCGCGTCGTATCTCTTTCATCACCCTCTTTTGAGCGGGTGTCAGACTGAAGGGCAGGTTGTTTGAATAAAAATCATTGAAGTTTTTACCCACCTGACTGAAAATATGACCCCTGAATTTCTCTCCCCGTTTGATCTTTAAGCTGAGCAGGCTTAACTGTATATAAAACAGTTCTTCAAGCTTAAGTCTCAGTCGCGCTCTTTCAAGATCCTTATTATCATTCGGAAAATGAGTGATAAAAAGTGCATCATGCAGATCCATCAGCCTGTATTTATCTCTCATCCATAACGGAAGGCTATCCTTTATCTTTACCTTGAGCTGCTTAAAAAGATTGCCTTGCAGCTTACTTATTGTCCTTGAAGTAATATAATTGTTTTTCAGCTTTTCCGTAGTGCTGTACTGTGCCTGTATGGCACTGCTGATTTGCTTTTCAGTCTTAACGGGATCCTCTATTTCCGGGTGCACAATATTTATGGTTTCGTTGAATATGCCGGGGCGGCCGAAAATGATATATTCCCTGTTTACCATATATGATTCTGTGATCCATTTGATACCTTTGAACCAGACAAGCTTAACACTGCCCGTGTCATCACTGAAAACTGCAGTCAGCCTTTTATTGCGGCCTGCTCCTTCAGCCTGGAATGTTTTAATTTTGCCCCTTAGCTGGATATAGGGCATACCAGGGTCAATCTCAGATATTTTATGGAACTTTGTGCGGTCAATATATTTATATGGAAAATAATATAACAGATCCCTGAAAGTGTTTATACCCAGTTCTTTACTTAGCAGTTCGGATCTTTTTGGACCAACCCCGCTGAGAAACTTGATTTCAGTGTCAAGTATATCAGGCATTATAAAATATTTGTGCTGTCATAGATAAGCGATAATAAATTTAAAATTAACTATTTTTGAACTGTTCGCAAACAGTATTTATCCACAATATGGATTATAGCAGGGTTTCAGCTGCCATAAAGTATATATTATTGTCGCGCCACAAACGGGGGCATGGAATACACAGTCCTTATGTCTATGATACAATAAATAATGTCTTAAGAAATAAAGTCCCGGAACAAATTCTGGAAACAATAAATTCTGCCAGGAGGGATATGCGAAAAAACAGTGCGGTCATACCTGTAACCGATCTGGGAACAGGCTCTGTATATACATCCTCTGCTTATCGTAAAATATCTGATATAGCGCGTAGATCTTCGGTCAGCAACCCTTATGGAAGAGTTTTATATAACCTGGCACGGATAAATAATGGGAATGACATACTTGAACTTGGAACATCTCTGGGTATAAGCACTTTATATTTGGGACTGGGAGCTGCAGATTCGGATATTATCACCATTGAGGGCTGCAGCAGGCTTGCCCGTGTTGCAAGGGAAAATTTTAAGCGTTGTGGTAGCGGTAATATTACCGTAATGGAAGGTGATTTTGAAGATCATCTGCAAAAATTAAATGATGGCAGGTACAGTCCATCACTGGTTTTTGTGGATGGTAATCACAGTAAGGAGCCGGTACTAAGGTATTTCTCATTGCTGAAAGAACTATTAACACCTGATTCTGTTATTGTTTTTGATGATATTAATTATTCTTCTGAAATGTCTGAGGCGTGGAATGAAATAAAAAGTGATTCACAGGTGTCAGTAAGTATAGATATTTTCCGTATGGGCCTTGTTTTTTTCAGAACGGGAATGGTGAAACAGGATTTTATAATCAGGTATTAACATTATTTAATGCATAAGATATATTTTTTTTAATTTTTTAAAACTAATTTCGGGTAATTTTAAATTTTGAGTATGAGCAGAGTTATTGAGATAAGTGATGTGGTAAAGAATTACCAGATCGGTACAATCATTGTAAGAGCCCTGAGGTCAGTTACATTGTCCATTGAGAAAAATGAATATGTAGCGATCATGGGTCCTTCCGGATCAGGCAAATCTACCCTTATGAATATCCTGGGGTGCCTTGACACACTGACCAAAGGAAAGTATATACTTAACGGTACTGATGTCAGCGAACTGGAAGACAACCAGCTTGCAGAGATAAGAAATAAGGAGATTGGTTTTGTGTTCCAGACTTTTAACCTTCTCCCCAGGTATAGCGCACAGGAGAATGTGATGCTGCCGCTTATTTATGCCGGTGTCCCGAAAGCCGAACGGGTGGAAATAGCAACCAGGATGCTTGATTCCGTTGGTTTGTCCGGCAGGATTACACATAAGCCCAATGAACTGTCTGGAGGTGAGCGCCAGAGGGTGGCAATAGCAAGGTCTATGGTCAATAATCCTTCTATTATACTTGCCGATGAACCGACAGGTAATCTGGACAGTAAAACATCTGTAGATATAATGAAACTCCTTGATAAGATCCATGCAGACGGTAATACCGTAATACTGGTTACCCACGAAGAGGATATTGCCAGTTATGCTCACAGGACCATAAGGCTTCTTGACGGGGAGGTATCCAGTGATGAAAGAACAAGAAAATAATGAAGATATATACACGCACGGGAGATGATGGCACAACTTCACTGGCCGGCGGCCACAGGGTTTCAAAATGTCATGCCAGGATAGAGGCTTATGGTACTGTCGATGAGCTTATATCATGGATTGGCCTGCTACGGGGTCTGCCGGTTAATAAAGAAAGAGCTGTTATCTTATATTCAATACAGGATAAACTGATGCACAGCGCTGCAATACTCTCGGCCGGACCGGGGGCGGATATAACAGCTATGGAGCCGCCAGATGCGGGTGATATAAAAGAACTGGAGAAAGAGATTGACCTTATGCAGGAACAATTACCAGAACTAAAATCTTTTGTATTACCAGGCGGAAACGATGCTGTCTCATTCACCCATATAAGCAGGTCTGTGTGCAGGCGTGCAGAGCGGCTTGTTATTGGCCTTGATGATAAGAACCATAGCGATAAAGCTGTTACCGGCTATCTCAACAGACTGTCTGATTACCTGTTTGTTCTTGCCCGTAAAACAGCCCGGGAATCAGGAATAGAGCAGAGTAAGTGGATACCATAAAAAAAATTGGTTTTTACTGTTGTTTTATTAAATAATTTACTATTTATTTGCAGACCCAAATTAAAAAATTTGAAAGGGTATAATGTATTGGACTCTGGAATTAGCCTCAAAACTTGAAGATGCCCCATGGCCGGCAACTAAGGATGAACTTATTGATTATGCAATAAGGTCGGGGGCTCCTCTGGAAGTTATTGAAAATCTGCAGGAAATAGAAGATGAGGGCGACATATATGAAAGTATAGAAGATATATGGCCTGATTATCCCAGTAAGGATGACTTCTTTTTCAATGAGGATGAGTATTAGAATGCTTATTTCCTGAAAATATCAAACCTGTTTTTTGGTCTGACAGCTTCATGCCAGGCAAAATTTTCCAGTCTTCTCAGTGATGGCAGTTTATGCATCGGCGGATCGAGGGTGCCTTCGGGGTTTTCCAGCATATATATATCTTTAATCCTGCCATCCTCCAGGAGAATATCCATATTAACGCATGTTGACCGGTCAACACCTATAAGCTCATTTTCTTCAAGGGCAAAATATATTTTTTCCGAATTACCTCTTATCTCTATTTTATCTAATTCATTATCAAGGAAATAACCGTACAAATTACTTCCCTTAAGCTGGTTATACCGGCTTGAATCAACTTCTTCAATAATGAATGCATTATTGTATAATTCCATCCTGTCCATCTGCTGGTTTTTTGTAAAAAGGGCCATGGAATCGGCAAACAGCTGGTTTGACTCTGACCATAAAACAGGCTCGTGATAAAGATGAATAACTGAATCGCGGAATGAATAAGAGAGTGAATCACATTTGGCCTGTATATCTTCACTGTATATCCTGCAGCCGTAAAAGGCCCTTACCAGCCTGTAGTCCATTACTGTATCACTCACGGTAGCAGAATGAAGGGTGTCAGCATGAAGGTAGAGGTAGTCATCACCGTTTACCTGTATGAACTGGGCACTGTCAGTTATCATAAACCTTTCCGGATCACGATAATACCATGAATCATTGCCTTTAACAATAATATCTTCTTCCTGGTCTCTTATTGTCACATTATGATGTGCGGTGCCAAATCCGTTCTCATTCTCATAATACAGGGAGTCACCTGTCACTATCTGTTTCTTATTATCTATAAACGCATCATCTAGAAGTAATGAAACATCATTTTTCGTATCGTACCAGCCCCTGTTGCACCTGACATACAGGCTGTCCCCAATAACCTTTGATGGTGCAAGAAAATATGCCACCTCGGTACTGGTATTATATTCCAGTGTATCCGAATACATAGTGTAATCAGGATTGACAAGCTTTACACTGTCCTTGAAGTTAAAAATCTCTGATTCGGTATGGTATATACCGGTCTGGCTGGTTAAAACATTATCTTCATTTATTATCCTGCCCCCGGTGGTATAAGTAGCCGTTTCGCTTATCATATCATAATCGATATGATCTGTGTAAAGGATAGTCTCGTTATCAATGAGTTTAACAGAATCACTGACATAGGCAAATTCGGCTTCTGAATCGTACAGCAGGTATTCACCGTAGAGATGCAGGCTGTCGCCCTTATAGATATGTACACTGCTGTATGATTCAAAGAAATTCCTGGTTGGATAGAAATGAGCACTGTCGCACGTCATGTAGGTTCCCTTGTGCCTGAACTGCACATTGCCGAGCAAACGGCGCATCTCGTCCTGGTTGGGACTGTCCATCAGGTCTGCATGCAGAATTTCAATTTTCTTTTTACCCTCGCGTTCAATGTCCTGGGCGCTCAAAACATTAAGGGGCAGAAGGAAAACAGCGATAAGCTGTAAAACCCTTATCACCATTATTTGAGCCATCCCTTATTTCTGAAATTACAATTATGAAAACGCTCACTGATCTTAATATATGTGATTTCCATCTTATTATCTATCCAGTCCCTGTATATGCCGGAGGTCTTATTTGAAAGGGCCAGCTCCTGCAGGTAATTATAATCGTCGCGCAGGTTGGCAACATGTGGTTCAGTCTGCCTGTTGAGCTTTGCTATCCTGAAAACCGTATTCCCCTTTTCATCTTCTATTCTGAAGCCATCAGATATCTCGTTTACCTTCAGATCCCTTACCTCCATATACATCTGTTGTGGCAATTTATCAATCTCTATCATGCTCTCCCTGGTGTCAGCTGTCACATATACTCCACCGTTTATCCTGCTGTCGCGGTGCGTGGAAAACCTTCTTGCGGCCTCGGGGAAAGTGAGGGAGTCATTTCGTATAAGGTTGGCAATACTGTCAAGCCTGTTTTTTGCTTCTTCTGCCTGAGCGGCATTGATCCTGGGCTTAATGAGTATATGCCTGGTATTAATCATATCACCCCTTCGTTCTATCAATTCTATAATATGGAAACCAAACTGTGATTCAATAACTTTTGACACCTGGTTTTTCTTAAGGCTGAATGCTTCATCGGCATATGCCTTGTCAAGATTCCCCTTGGTCTGAAAACCTACCTCACCACCGTTGGCAGCTGATGATTCATCTTCAGAATAAAGTACCGCCAGGGCTCTGAAACTTTCACCTTCAATAATCCTTCTGCGCAGGTCGAGCAATTGCTGCCTGGTTTCTATCTTGCTCTGTTCCAGTCCCGGGGGGTCAATCTGTATGATGCTGACCTGTACCCTGGCAGGTATCAGTGGCAGACTGTCCGTGGGAATTGACTGGTAAAAGTTTTTTACTTCCTTGGGTGTTATGCTGATATCGACGGCAAGGTTATTCTGTACCTGTCCGGCCAGCTGCTGGTTTTCCATCATTGGCCTCAGGTCCCTTCTTATCTCTACCATGCTCTTCTTGAAGTATTCTTCAAGGTTCTCTTCCGAGCCGGCCCGCATAACAAAATCATTAAGTCTTTCATCCAGCATACGGTTAATCTGGTCATTTGATATCTGTATACTGTCTAAGCGAGCCTGGTCTAGAAATAGTAACTGAACCAGCAGGTCTTCGAAAACCTCGCATCTTATTGTTTCTTCCGGACGGTTGTCGCCCATGGCAGCCTGCTGCAGTACCATGTTCTCAACATCGGATAAAAATACCGTTTCATCCCCTACAATAGCTGAAACTTCATCAATAAGCCGTTGTGAATATCCGGCAGTTGTAAATATGGTAAATATAAAAAGGCTGGCTAATATGCGATTGAGTATTTTCATCTGTTTAAAATTTTTAGTTTAGTGAAAATGAAGAAACTAAAAATTTCTTCACATTCAGGAACTCCCGATGAATTTTAATCATTTTTTGTATGCGTATTTTAAAATGTTAAAATTCATGGTCGTTTCATTTTTTTTATCCTTCTTTCTTAAATAACTTCCTTATTAATAATTTATTATAACTTTAATTAAATTCTGCTTTCTGCTACTGTAGTATCCTGAAACTGTTTTCTTTGATTCCTTCATTATATATGCCGTTTTCAAGCTCCTGCAGAAAACCTATCTTCCTGTTATTTATTATAATGGTTTTGATATCTTCCCTTACATATTCAATTGGTGCCACAGCTCCGCTGAGCCTGAAATCACGGATGTTGACAAAATAATAATAAGATGAATCACTGCTTTCATAGTACTGGTTATTTCTCAGAAATTGTGTTATATCATCTATTTCTTCAGGTAGTTCCCTTAACATAATATTGATACTTACCCATCTCTCACCGAAATCGTCAAACTTATCAGCAAACTGGTATGCATAACTTTCCAGGTTCTGTAAATCACCCTGCTTATCTGATCTGAACCATGCTTTTGCTCTTTCAATATTCGGGGCCTCTCCTGGCAGTTTCAGAAAAAGGATCTTCACTATGCTGTTCTGTAAATTGAAGTTCTGTGTATGATTATCGTAATAATCCACTATTTCCTGCTCACTTACGGCAGTATCCATTTTCTGGAGCATCATCTGCTGTTCATACTGGTAGATCATCAGGTTAGCCCTTGTTTCCTCCAGTTTATTATCTATTTCCTGCTGGTATTCCTCTGACAAATTTACTTCAGCCTTATCCAGGATTAGTTGATTCCGTACCCACCTTTCTATATAATTTCGTGCAATACTTATACTGTCTTCCTCTGTGATACCATTTCCTGTTCTTACGGGTATCTGGTCTGCATAAAGGTAGCTGTCGCCAACATAAGCCACTGCTGTGCGGTTGCCCCCGGACTCATACCTGGTACATGAAAATATTATCAGTATAAGACTGATTGCAGTTATATATTTTATCATTTTCTTATTTCCTGTTTTAATTCCTCCAGCACAGACCGGTTTACCGATACATCATACTTATCCCTGAGCTTGCTGAGCCACTGCTCTTCAAGGTATTCCTGGTAATCCGGTATAATAATGCTTTTAACATCTTCAAGAGGCACAGGCCTCTCTTTTCTTATCTCCAGAATGTCAACAAGTATTATACCATTATTATGTTCTGTCTCATGTATGCCCTCCTTCCATTTTATTCCTTCCGGCATTTTATTCTCACTTTTGGCCCAGGAAGCTTCTGTTATATCCACCAGGGTATCTTTCCCTGATATTGCTTTGTCCATTATTTCTGTATAAAAATCCTCCCTGTCATGTTTTCTTTTAATGATCCTTGTCAGCCTCCTGGTCTTTCTTTTCCCCGCATTCCTGTCTATTTCATATAATCTGACCTTTGCCCGGGGGGATGTCATGAATTCATCCTTCCTGCTTTCGTAATAAGATGACAGCCCGGAACTGTCGTTTACTGATCGTTGCCAGATAAGACTGTCACTCATCTCGAAGAATAATATACCGTCGTAAAATTCATTCATAAGGTACCTGAATTCGGGGTATTTTTCTTCCAGCCTGGAGTCCTCATACTCAATCAGATGCTTATATACTTTCAGATCAAGCAGTTCATTGATAAAAACCAGTGAATCATATGCAGGTACCTGCCCGCCCTTTTGATTTATATACACGGCAAAATCTCTCATACTGCATTCCTCAGATGCAAATGAATACAGAATATTATCAGGCACTGTGCCGGTATCTTTGAATTTCTGACCATGCCTGAAGCTTGAATCAGCTTTTTCATAAAACCACTCCAGGGCGTTGCTGTTCAGCTTGAAATTATATTCCTTCTTAAGCTTTTCGGCAAATGACTTCCTGCTTAAATCCATCAGGTAGGAGTGGGAGAGCCTGCTCTCAAGATATTTTTTTGCTTTCTCAAACGAGGATAATGGTTCTTTGTCAAGCCTTTGTATTATATGCCATCCATAAACTGTCTTTACCGGTTTTGTATATTCATTATCCCTCATCAGCTTAAAAGCGGCAACGCTGAATTCATGTATCATTTCACCGCTTCCAAACCATGGTAGTTCACCACCGCCGGGTGCTGACATATTGTCGTCGGAATTTTCCCTGGCCAGTTCACCGAAATCAGCACCTTTCTCAAGTAATTGATAAAGACTGTCAATCTGTTGCTTTGCCCTTATCCTTTCTTCCTCTGTGCTGCCAGGAGGTGTGGACTTCATAATATGTGCAACCTTTATCCTTCCCGGGTTGGGATTTTTATCCTGGATCTTTATAATATGGTAACCACTGGATGTCCTGACAGGCATGGAAAGCTCTCCTGTCTCCATGCCATAGGCAGCATTTTCAAAAGGCAGCGGTGTCTGGAAAACAGTGAAATAACCCAGGTTGCCGCCGTTCATGACTGCAGACGGATCATCACTGGCCCCTTTGGCAACAGATTCAAAAGGCTCACCCAGTTTTATCCTCTGCCTTATGTTCATCGCTTTATTATATGCCTTCAGGGTATCTTCTGCAGGAGCATCAACCGGGCACTTAACAAGGATGTGATAAGCGTTGATCTCTGTTTTATATCTTTCATATGCCTTTTTCAGCAATTCTTCCTTTAGCTCGTTGTCAGTGAGATAATTCTTTGCCAGCTGTTTCCTGTAGCCTTCTAATTCATTCTTAAAAGACTCGGTTTTGTGTAAACCGGCATCTTCAGCGGCCTCCACTTTCAATCTCAGCCTGATGTAGAGCTCAAGGTACTCTTCAATATCAGAATACTGATCACCTGCATTATTCTTCAGGTACAGCCATTTAAACTCATCTTTGCTTACCTCCCTGTCATTAACCTTAAGAAGGATATTATCATTCTGGGCCTTTGCAATTATTGAAAATAATAAGGCAATTGTAAAAATTATAATTTTGCTGGTCTTCATAATATTACTGTTGATGCCCGGGGTATTACCTGCTGTAGTTTGGTGCTTCCCTGGTAACGGTTACATCATGCGGATGACTTTCTATGATTCCGGAATGTGTTATTTTAACAAAACGGGCATCTTTCAGGTCTTTAATATTTTTTGCACCGCAATAACCCATGCCGGCTCTCAGTCCTCCAATCATCTGGTAAACAACTTCAGATAAAGTGCCTTTATATGGTACCCTGGCTGCTATACCCTCGGGTACCAGTTTATTAATGTCATCTTCAATATCCTGGAAATACCTGTCATTTGATCCTTGCTGCATTGCTTCGATAGATCCCATACCCCGGTACGATTTAAACTTACGGCCGTTATAAATAATTGTTTCACCCGGCGATTCTTCTACTCCGGCAAAAAGTGATCCTGCCATTATTGAATCAGCACCTGCGGCAATAGCTTTTACTATGTCACCTGAATAACGTATTCCCCCGTCAGCTATTATGGGCAGGCCGGATCCCTTCAGTGCCTTGGAGACGTCATATATGGCTGATAGTTGAGGTATACCAACACCAGCCACTATACGTGTGGTGCATATTGAACCCGGACCAATACCTACCTTTACAGCATCGGCTCCTTCGTCAGCCATCATTTTAGCTGCTTCAGCAGTACCTATATTGCCTGCAATGACTTCAATGTCAGGGTAAGATTTCTTTATTTCTCTCAGTATGTTTATTACATTCTCTGTATGGGCATGTGCCGTATCTATTGATAATGCATCAACACCTGCCTTAATAAGAGCCTCAGCTCTTTCAAGAGTGTCAGGAGCAATTCCTACTGCTGCTGCCACCCTTAAGCGTCCCTTGTTATCCTTACATGATGAAGGCCGGTCTGCTGTCTTTGTTATATCCTTGTAAGTGATTAGCCCAACCAGCTGATTTCTGTTGTTTACAATGGGCAGCTTCTCTATTTTGTGTTTCTGTAATATGTGAGCTGCCTTGTCCAGATCTGTCTCCTGTTCTGTGGTAATAAGATCAGTGGTCATTATATCGGATATCTTCTTCGTCATCTCGTTTTCAAAGCGCAGATCCCTGTTGGTAACAATACCTACCAGGATATTATCATCCCTGATAACAGGTATACCACCTATCTTATACTCTTTCATCAGACTGAGGGCATCTGCAACAGTGGCATTAACACCTATGCTTACAGGCTCCAGTATCATTACATTCTCAGCCCTTTTAACCTTTTTGACCTGCATTGCCTGCCTTTCAACAGACATATTTTTATGAATAACACCTATTCCTCCTTCACGGGCAATGGCTATGGCCAGTTCAGCTTCCGTCACCGTATCCATTGCTGCTGAAATTATTGGTGTGTTCATTGAAATATTACGGGTAAATTGTGTGCTGAGATTTACCTGCCTGGGCAGAACCGCTGAATAGGAAGGGATAAGAAGAACATCATCGAAGGTAATCCCCTCCATAACCACTTTATCATCAATAAAAGACATAGGCAACCGGTATTTAATTTTGATGGCGCAAGATACAAAAAATTGATGATTGCTTAAACAGCTGTCTTTTATTTTTTAAGACAGCTAAAAAATTGAATTACAGTTAGTATTTTTGTGTATAAAGAAGAATATTACCCGCAGCCTTAAGAATTATGAACAGGATAGACGATTATAGAAAAATTCTTACCCGCTACTGGGGTTTCACCTCTTTTAAGCCTTTGCAGGAAGAAATTCTTAAATCGGTCGGTGAAGGCAGGGATACACTGGCTCTTATGCCTACCGGAGGAGGCAAGTCACTCACTTTCCAGATACCGGCTCTGGCCACTCCAGGAGTATGTATAGTTGTTACGCCCCTGATAGCTCTTATGAAAGACCAGGTTGACAGGCTTAAGGGAATGGATATCAAAGCTGTGGCAATACATTCCGGAATGACATCAGAAGAAATAGATATTGCATTTGATAACTGTGTGTTTGGTGATTATAAATTCCTTTATGTCAGCCCTGAACGACTGAGATCAAGGATATTTGAACAGAAGGTGGAAGCAATGAATGTAAACCTGGTTGCCGTGGATGAAGCACACTGTATATCCCAGTGGGGATATGATTTCAGGCCTTCATATCTGCATATAGCCGGTATACGCAGGTTGCTTGATGATGATGTGCCTGTGCTTGCTCTTACTGCCACTGCCACTGACAGGGTTGTTGAGGACATAATGGCCAAACTTGAATTCAGAAAGAAAAATGTGCTTAAGGCCGGCTTTGAGAGGAAAAACCTGGTATACCTGGTGCGTGAGCCTGAAGATAAGAATAAATATGTACTGGAAACATTAAATAAAGTAAATGGATCCGGTATTATCTATGTGAGGAGCCGGAAAAAAACCCGTGAAATAGCACAATTCCTGGTATCAAATAATATCCAGGCAGATTATTATCATGCCGGATTGAAAAAAGAAGACAGGGAGAAAAAACAGAATGCCTGGACTGCCGGCCGGCCGCGGATAATAGTTGCGACAAACGCCTTCGGGATGGGTATAGATAAACCCGATGTGCGCTTTGTTATCCACTGGGATATACCTGATTCAATTGAGTCATATTTCCAGGAAAGCGGGAGGGCAGGAAGGGATGGTAAGAAAGCCTGGGCTGTTCAGTTGTTCTATCAAAGCGATATCGGCAGGGCGAAAGAAAGAGTTAATACAAAATTTCCGGCGGTAAAGTATATAAAAAACATCTATGAACTGTTGTGTAACTTCCTGCAGGTGCCTGTAGGAAGCGGTAAAAATGTGGTGTATGAATTTAACCTGGCAGAGTTTGTATCAAAATACAGGCTGTCTGTTACCGGTGCTTATAACAGTCTTAAATTTCTTGAGAGGGAAAATTATATAGAACTGACAGAGGAATTGAATAACCCTTCCAGGGTCCATTTTAAAGTGAGCCGTGATGACCTTTATAAATTCCAGGTAGCCAATGCTTCAATGGATGGTTTTATCAAGCTGTTACTGAGAAGCTACACTGGCATGTTTACAGAATATGTACCGGTTAATGAAGAGTCACTTGCAAGGAAAGCCGGAAGCACCAGAGATATAATATATAAATTCCTTGTTAACCTTAGCAGCCGTGATATAATAAACTATATACCCGGCAAAAAGACAGCACTGATAATATTTACTGAAGAGCGGCTGGACAGGAAGTCATTATATATCTCACCTCAGAATTATAAAGATGTGAGAGATAAATATATAGAAAGGCTGGATGCAATGCTTAAATATGTCAGTTCAAAGACTAAGTGCCGGGCCAGCATGTTGCTGGACTATTTTGGGCAGGAATCGTTAAGATGTGGTATGTGTGATGTGTGCCTGAGTCGTAATGAGCTGGACCTCAGCAAATATGAGTTTGACCGTATACTGGATGAGATAAAGGGGATACTGGAAAACGACAATATTGCAGCCGGACACCTGGTTGAAAAACTTGATACCAGTGAGGAAAAAGCAGTTAAGGTGATACGCTGGCTGCTCGATCATGATAAGATTATAAAAGATGAAAAGGAAAATCTTACCTGGAATAGCTGAATGACTGCCTTATTGTCCGCGGTGATAGTATACCTCTCTTAATAAGCCGGAAAATTCTCTTTGCCTGCTTCTTTCGTTAATATGATATATTTAAATAATTTTGTACAAAAATAACAGCTATGGATGAGAATATCGTTTATTCGAAAGAAGTTATAGAATTTACAGCCGTGGCAAATGAATACTGCAGGTTCCTGGAAGAAGCAGCACAGACGGATGGCAATAAGCTTCTCCGGGTATTGCAAAAGCTGTTGCCCCTGCTGTATATGAAATCATTATACCTTCCTGATATTGAATCTAAAATTGAAGAGGAGAGTGAAAAATATGTCAGGGAGGAAGACTGGCAGGTACTTAATGAGATGCTGACTGCAAAATTCGGCACAGCAAATGATTACCTGGATGTTAACACCGATAAAGATTCCACAGAAGAACTGGTATATGGTAACCTTGCAGAGAACCTGGCCGATATATACCAGGATATAAAAGATTTCCTAATGGTCTACAGGGTGGGAACACTGGAGCTTATGAATGATGCTTTGTGGGAATGCAGGGAAAGCTTCAGCCTTTACTGGGGACAGACACTGGTTAATACAATCAGGGCGGTGCATTTTGCCT
The DNA here is from genome assembly GCA_041685495.1 of Bacteroidales bacterium. Classification (GTDB taxonomy): domain Bacteria; phylum Bacteroidota; class Bacteroidia; order Bacteroidales; family VadinHA17; genus UBA9300. Next base: position 6,904 of record JAWLFR010000015.1, on the reverse strand, counting down.
TACTCGACCCTGATAAAATAGGAATTACAGATGACCCGGAGAAAAGCAAAACAGATAAATCAGAGTGGATAATTTCACGCAGGCAGGATGAATACAGGAAAGACCAGGGGGATGACATTTAAGGAGAATATTGATAAAAAAGAACTGGTAAATTATCCATTATCCGGATTTAAGGGTGAAATTGTCCTGATAGATAATTACAGTGAAATAAAAAAAAGTGCCCGGATACTCAGAACAGCTGATGTTCTGGGTTTTGATACAGAAACAAAACCTTCATTCCGTAAAGGAAGGGGGAATAAAGTAGCCCTTCTTCAATTATCCGATAATAAAACAGCATACCTTTTCAGGCTTAACAGCATTGGACTGCCTGATGAGATTGCCGCTATCCTGGCCGACAGGTCCATTATAAAAGCAGGAGTGGCTGTGCACGATGATTTAAAAGCACTCAAAGCCCTTAATCATTTTAAAGAAGAAGGATTTGTTGAATTACAGGATTATGTAAAAAAGTTTGGCATCGAAAGTTCCGGCTTGCAAAAGTTGTCGGCTATAATACTTGGGTTCAGGATATCAAAGCGCCAGCAGGTAACTAACTGGGAGACTACTGAACTGAGCGTGGCACAGATGGTTTACGCTGCAACAGATGCATGGGTATGTTATGAGATATATAAGAAACTGGGGAATAACATACCCCTTAAATGATGAAAATGAACATCTCAAAAAGGATAATACTCAAGTCGGGAAAAGACCAGTCGGTGATGAGGCGACACCCCTGGATCTTCAGCGGCGCAATAAAGAAAATACACGGTGAGCCGGAAGAAGGTGATATTGTTGATGTGTTTGATAACAAAGACAAGCTCCTTGCGCGCGGACATTATCAACCGGGAACAATAGCGGTACGAATCCTCACATTCACTGATGAAGAGATTAATGCCGGTTTTTACGCGTCAAGGATTAATGAGGCTGTGACTTATCGAAAAAATACCGGTGTTTTTGATCTCCCCTCAACAAATGTATGCAGGCTGGTGCATGCTGAAGGTGATAATTTACCCGGACTGGTAATAGACCTTTATAATGACGTAGCTGTGATGCAGATGCATTCTGCAGGCATGTACCGGCAACGTGAGCTGATAGCAGATATACTGATGTCCCTGCCGGGAGACCGGATTAAGGCAGTGTATGATAAGAGCAGGACAACCCTTCCTTTTAAGGCTGAGATAGAGCATACAAACGGCTTCCTTGCCGGCAGTCCGGGAGGGTCCATAGTTGAGGAGTACGGGTATAAGTTTAATATAGACTGGGAAGAAGGACAAAAAACAGGATTTTTCGTTGATCAGAGGGAGAACAGGAAACTTATTGAGTATTATAGCAAAGGAAGAAAAGTGCTTAACCTGTTTGCCTATACCGGCGGTTTTTCTGTATACGCCCTTAAGAATGCTGCCATGGTCCATACGGTGGATGTGTCAGCAAAAGCAATAAAGCTGGCTGACAGCAATGTGGAGCTTAACTATAAAAATGATGAAAGACACAGGAGCTTTTCACGTGATGCTTTCAGATTTATGGAGGAAACAGATTCAGTCTATGACATGGTGGTGCTCGATCCCCCGGCCTTTGCCAAACATCATAATGTTTTGCATAATGCATTACAGGGCTATAAACGGCTTAATATGAAAGCAATGGCGATGCTGAACAGTGGAGGTATATTGTTTACTTTCTCCTGCTCACAGGTGGTCAGCCGTGAAAATTTAAGGAAATCTGTATTTGCTGCAGCTGCCAATGCCGGCAGGCGGGTAAGGATCATTCAGCAGCTGAGTCAGCCTGCTGACCACCCGGTGAATATTTTTCATCCCGAAAGTGAATATTTGAAAGGACTTGTATTATATATTGAATAACAATGGATAAGAAAAAGTATATTGAGATAATTGCATCAAGACTGGGTCATCATGAATGGCAGGTTGAAAATACTGTAAGGCTTATTGACGACGGGGCTACAATACCTTTTATCAGTCGCTACAGGAAGGAGATGACAGGGAGCCTGGATGAGGTGCAGATTAATCATATTAAGGATGAATATGAGAAACTGGTTGAGCTTGAGAAAAGGAGGGAGGCAATAATTCGTTCTGTGGAGGAACAGGATAAGATGAGTCCTGAGCTGCTCGATCAGATCAATGCCGCTGTAACAATAACTGAACTGGAAGACATCTATCTTCCATACCGCCCTAAAAGGAAAACACGGGCCTCCGTTGCCCGGGAAAAAGGCCTTGAACCGCTGGCAAAGAAATTGATAAGGCAGGAACCGGGTGATCCCGGAGTTGAAGCGGAAAAATATTTGAATGATGAGGTGGAAGATGTCAGCGCTGCACTTCAGGGAGCAAAGGATATCATAGCCGAATGGATTAATGAGGATAAGGATGCCAGGAAGAGAATCCGTGCACTCTTCGAAAAAGATGCAAGGCTTATATCGAGAATGATCAGGGGTAAGGAGGAAGAGGGAGAGAAGTACCGCGACTATTTCGAATGGGAAGAGAAGCTGACACGCTGTCCTTCACACAGGTTGCTGGCGATGAGAAGAGGTGAGGAGGAAGGTTTCCTGAGAATAAGTATTATGCCTCCTGAGGACAGGGCACTTAAGCTGCTGGATGATATTTTTATTAAATCTGATAATGAGTCGGCCCGACATATACTTGATGCTGTAAAAGATTCATGGAAGAGACTGCTTGGACCTGCCATGGAAACTGAATTCAGAAATATATCCAAAGAAAAGGCCGATGAAGAGGCAATAAGAGTGTTTGCCGATAACCTGAGACAGCTATTGCTTGCTCCCCCGCTGGGAGGAAAAAGAGTGCTGGCACTGGATCCGGGTTACCGCACTGGCTGTAAGCTGGTCTGCCTGGATAGCCAGGGTTCCCTGCTGCATAACGAAACTATCTACCCACACCCACCACAGAACCAGACTGCTCTCTCTCTAAAAAAGATTGCCAGCCTGGTTAATTCATACAATATAGAAGCCATAGCTATAGGTAACGGTACCGCCAGTCGCGAAACGGAAGACCTGCTCAAATGGATGAAGTTTGACAGGGAAGTGAAAGTGTTTGTAGTAAGCGAGGCAGGAGCTTCTGTGTATTCAGCCTCGGCAATTGCGCGTGAAGAATTTCCTGAATATGATGTAACGGTGAGGGGAGCAATATCTATCGGGAGGAGACTGATGGATCCCCTGTCCGAGCTGGTTAAGATAGACCCTAAATCTATAGGTGTGGGCCAGTACCAGCATGATGTAAATCAGTCAAAACTGCAGTCATCCCTTGATGATGTGGTTGTCAGCTGTGTCAATGCCGTTGGCGTGGAAGTTAATACGGCAAGTAAACACCTGCTTAATTATGTATCCGGACTGGGTCCTCAGCTGGCAGCTAATATAATAGAATACAGGAATAAAAACGGGGCATTCACCTCAAGGAAGCAGCTTAAGGAAGTTAAGCGCATGGGGGATAAAGCATACGAGCAATGTGCAGGTTTTCTCAGGATAAATAATGCTGATAATCCGCTCGATAGCTCAGCAGTGCATCCTGAGAGTTATCATGTGGTGGAGAAAATGTCGGCTGACCTTGGAGTGCCGGTGGAAAAACTGATGAAAGATGAGAAGCTGATAGGGAAAATTGAAATTAAGCGATATGTGTCTGATGACACCGGGCTGCCTACACTCCAGGATATTATATCGGAGCTGAGAAAGCCCGGTCGCGATCCGCGTTCAGCAATAAAGGAATTCAGGTTTGCTGATATAAGATCGCTGGAAGACCTGTCCGAAGGGATGGTTGTGCCTGGTATAGTAACCAATATAACAAGGTTCGGCGCCTTTGTGGATATAGGCGTTAAACAGGATGGCCTGGTGCATATATCAAATATGAGCAATAGCTTCGTGAAAGATCCGGCCGATATGGTTAAACTGCATCAGCATGTGAAAGTGAAGATAACAGGGGTGGATATTAGCAGGAAGCGCATACAGCTGTCAATGAAGGATGTAAGCTGATCGCCGGAAAGTTTATTATATTTACTGCAATGATAAGGTATGAATTGACAGGATAAATTATGCCATGCCGGAATCTGCCGCACATCATTTTTAAATTTTCAAAACAGGATGGTTCTTAAGTGCTTTTTATTATTTTAGTACTCTGATAAAAAAAACTAAAAAATATGAAAAAAGTACTTTTATTACCCCTGGCTTTAATTATTATGTTAATGATAAGCTGTAATACACAAAGAGATGCAGAACCTCCTGATGCAGAGAAGAAGCCGCATGAACTGGTTAAGCATGATCATACCAGGATAGATAATTATCACTGGATGCGCCTGAGTGATGAACAAAAAAATGCTGAGCAGCCTGATGAGCAAACACAAAAGGTGCTTGACTACCTGGAAGCGGAAAATGAATATGCAGAAAATGTACTCAGTCACACAGAAGACCTGGCTGATGAACTGTTCAGTGAAATAAAGGGCAGGATAAAGGAAGATGATGAAACAGTGCCTTATTTTGATAATGGATATTATTATTACACTAAATATAAGGAAGGTAAAGAATACCCGGTGTATTACCGTAAGAAAGGTACACTGGCCGCAGAGGAAGAGCTGTTGCTGGATGTGAATGAGATTGCTGAAGGAAAAGACTATTGCAGTGTAACCGGGCTGAGTGTGAGTCCGGATAACAAGATACTGGCTTACGGAACGGATTTTGTCAGCAGGCGCAGGTATACAGTGCATTTTAAAAACCTGGAAACAGGGGAGATGCTGCCAGATAAAATAGAGAATACAACAGGCAGGGTAACATGGCCAGACAATAGCAGGATATGCTTTTATACCGGTAAGGATTTTGAAACGCTGAGGTCTGAAAGTATTAAGAGGCATGAAATGGGAACCGACAGCGGGAATGATGTACTGGTTTACTATGAGGATGACGAGGAGTTTACCTGTGGCATTGGTAAAACGCAGAGTGAGAAATATCTTGTGATAAGTTCAAGCCAGACACTTACGACTGAATCAAGGATACTGAGGGCAGATAAGCCTGAAGGAGAGTTTAAGCTCTTCCTGCCCAGGGAAGTTGATCACAGGTATTCAATAGATCATATCAATGGCAGGTTTTATATCAGGACAAACACCGATGATGCCATGAACTTTAAGCTGATGGTGGCCCCGGAGAATAATTACAGTCGCGGCAACTGGAAAGACCTGATACCTCATCGTGATGATGTACTGTTGCAGGGCTTTACACTTTTTAATGATTACCTGGCCGTGAGTGAGAGGATTAACGCACTGAATAATATCAGGATAATTAACTTTAATTCTGATGAGGATTATTATATTGATTTTGATGAAGAAGTGTACAGCGCAAGGATATCGGTTAATGAGGTGCCTGATTCTGATGTGCTGAGATATACATATACATCACTGACCACTCCATCTTCCACCTATGATTTTAATATGAAGACAAGGGAGAAAGAGTTGCTTAAACAAACAGAAGTGCTGGGCGATTTTTCTGCTGATAATTATAAGTCCGAAAGACTCTGGGCCACTGCCGATGATGGCACCCGGATACCTATTTCTCTTGTTTACCGTAAAGGTTTTGAACAGGATGGCCAGTCCCCGTTGCTGCTGTATGCTTATGGCTCATATGGTGCATCAAGAGACCCTTCCTTTAATTCGGCAGCGCTGAGCCTGCTTGACAGGGGCTTCGCTTATGCCATTGCCCATATTCGTGGCGGTAGTGAGATGGGCCGGCAGTGGTATGAGGATGGGAAACTCCTTAACAAGATGAATACTTTTACCGATTTTAATGATTGTGCTGAATACCTTATCGAAGAGGATTATACAAGCCCTGACAGGCTTTTTGCCCAGGGCGGAAGCGCGGGCGGACTCCTGATGGGAGCTATAGTCAATATGCAGCCTGAACTGTATAAGGGTGTGCTGGCAGGAGTGCCCTTTGTGGATGTGGTTAGCACAATGCTTGATGCTTCCATACCGCTCACTACTTTTGAATGGGACGAGTGGGGCGATCCGCGCGAAAAGGTATACTACGATTATATGCTTTCATATTCACCTTATGACCAGGTGAAAGAGCAGGATTATCCCAATATGCTGGTTACAACAGGTTACTGGGATTCACAGGTACAGTACTGGGAGCCAGCCAAATGGGTGGCTAAGTTGAGGGATATGAAGACTGATGATAACCTGCTGGTGCTGAAAACCAATATGAAAGCCGGACATGGCGGGGCATCAGGCCGTTTTGAGAGGCTTAAAACAACAGCACTGCAATATGCCTTTATATTAAGTCTTGTAGAAGAATAAATCTCTGAGTGAATTTAAACCGTATGACTGTTGTTAATGCATAAAGCAGCAGGTAGTGAGATATAGAAAAAGAGCCTTTCCGGATGATGGCCGGAAAGGCTATTTTTTTTTGGGGCTGAGCGCATGAGTTTACTTAGCCTGCTTAACAGTATCGGCCAGGTGAAACTCAGAGGTGCTGTGAAACTGCACTGACGGATATGTTTCACCTGTTATCTTTATCATCCAGTCGCTGGCGGCAAGGAAGACAGGGTTTTTATCCTTATCAAAGGCTATATCTGCCCCCTTCCTCCTGATTAATTCGTTTAATTCAGTCTCATTGTCTGAGCTGAGCCAGCAGGCTTTTACATATGGCAGGGCATGAAAATCACATTTAGCACCGTATTCATTTTCCAGCCTGAATTTGATAACATCAAACTGCAGCTCACCCACTGTGCCGATAATTTTTTTATTGCCGGGTTGTTGCAGGAAAAGCTGTGCAAGACCTTCATCGGTCAGTTGCCTTACTCCTTTTTCCAGTTGCTTTGTTTTCTGAGGGTCCTTATTGATCACTTCCTTGAGTATCTCGGGTGAGAAA
>JAWLFR010000097.1:0-8353 GCA_041685495.1 Bacteroidales bacterium | reverse complement strand
CTTAAAGCCGTAACGGCGGAATTTCTTTTTATACCTGCCGCCTGCCCTGCTTATAACATCCTGGTATATACCCAGGGGACATAATACTGAGCAATACGAGCGTCCAGTAAAGACTGTGAGTGCAAGGACAATGATAAACCCGGATGCTGCCAGTGCCGGAACATTCATGAAATTAAGCACCGAAGGCACAAACTGAAGAAAAAGGGTGATATCAAACCAGCTATCGGGTATAAATTGCCTGAAGTCTATGAATGACAGGGTTATAAGCAAGAACACTATTACTGCCAGTACTACTCTTAGCCTGCGTAAAACAGATGATTTCATTTAGATGGTTTACATTGTGATCCTGTGAATATTTAAATTCTCTATATCGATGCGGCCTACTCCCATTTCATCCGCCAGTGGCAAATAATCTATCTGGCCAACAGTCATATCCATCATACGTGCAGAAGCTACATCGGCAGCAAGCATATCAGTTGATATTATCTGTGCCTTCATATTCGTCACATCACTTACTGACACTCCCTGGGGTCCGTTTCTCATCATCACCCTGTAACAATCCACAACGTTCAGTGTCGGCTTTTTTTCATGGGTGGCATAATCGGCTATGCACTGATGCAGGTTATTCGAATGCCAGTAACCCCTGTCCCATACATTACCCATGAGGTTCTTCATGGTAGCCGTCATTTTTGTGCTTGAGTGATGCTTCAGCACGGGAACATTAATAAATACATCTGATTCAAGAATCAATTCATGCACCTTGGCTTTCTTCAGTATTTTTGCTGCCGGTATATCCACCTCCTGGTAATACTTTTCCGTATCGGCAGGCACGATTCTGGCCCCGGCATCCTTTGCTGCTTTTTCAATTCCGGAGTTTTTATATGCCTTAACCCAGTTATGAGTGGTATGGTCAAAAACATATACCCTGTGGGCTCCTGCCCTCATGCAATGTTCAACAATACGCTTAATAAGTAATGGGTTTGTATTAGCTGCTACCTCCGGTGCCCTGTCCCATGCCATATTAGGCTTTATAACAACAGTCTGCCCTTTTTTTACAAAATTGGTGATACCTCCAAGGGCACTGATACCCTTATCAAACATAGCTCCCGGCTCACCTCCCATCACTGCAACCATATCATAGGCCTGTGATGCCGGTCCGGATGCCCAGAGCTTATTATACCCACCAAGGCTTAATGCCGCACCGGCGGCTATCCCGGCCCCGGCTGTCTTTATAAAGAAATCTCGTCGTTTCATATCCTTTTATTTTAATTAATTACAGGAACCTATGTACATCCGGGTTAATACTTATTTGCTAAAAATACTACTTAAATCCCTATTCGTCTGACTCAGGATATTATTAACCCAAATTGTTCACTTTTCCCATGAGATCATTGCCGGCAATATTCATTTACCGTTCCCATGTTTACTTTATTCTTACCCGTTACAAATATTCAAATAAATTGCTTCACAACAAAATAGCAGTATTAAATATTATAAATATTATGCTATATATTATCTTAGCGCCTGTATTTAAAAACAAATACTCATGAAAACACTTTATTACGATTGCTTTTCCGGTATTAGCGGTGATATGAACCTGGGTGCCATGATTGATCTGGGTATTGACAAGGACTATCTTATCAGCGAGCTTGAAAAACTTAATCTCGGGGGATGGGAAATGAGGGTTGAAAAGGACCAGCGCCATGGGATAACAGGCACCAGGGTGACTGTTGTGCTAAGCAAAGAAGAACACAAACATCGTCATTTATCTGATATAGAAAAGATAATACAGGACAGCAGCCTAAATTCAAGGGTAAAAACCGTTGCACTGAATATTTTCAGAAAAGTGGCTGAAGCAGAATCAAAGGTACATGATATTCCTGTAGACAAAGTGCACTTCCATGAGGTAGGTGCCGTTGACTCAATAATAGACATAACAGGTGCTGCCATATGCTATGTCAAACTCAATGTAACTGATGTAATTGTATCGCCCGTTGAGGTTGGCAGCGGATTCGTAAAATGCGCTCATGGGCTACTGCCTGTGCCTGCTCCTGCTACGGCTGAAATATTACAGGGTATACCACTGCACAGGGGTAAGGTGGATTTTGAAGCAACCACCCCTACCGGTGCTGCCATAGTGAGTGCCCTCGGAACCAGGTTTGAAAATGAGGTGAATATTAAAATCCATAAAACAGGATACGGTATAGGACAGAGGAACAATCCTTCACTGCCTAATTTACTGAGAGTATACCTTGGGGAGTCTGATGATACAGCTGCAGGAGGACACAGCTCATACCTGGTGGAGTGCAATATTGATGATATGAACCCGGAGATGTATGAGAACCTTGTTAACAGGATTTTTGAGGCAGGAGCTGCAGATGTTTTTCTTACGAATATCATAATGAAAAAATCGCGACCGGCAATAAAAGTCAGCGTTATCTGCCAGGCAGGTGATATTGAAGCCATAAAAGATATATTATTTGAAGAATCAACGACCCTGGGCTTACGGATCAACACCTTTGACAAGCATACAGTGAGCAGGCAGATGAGCAAGATCAACACGGTTTACGGTCCCGTAACCATTAAATATGCATATCATAATAATAAGCTTATATCCGCAAAACCGGAAATATCAGAATGTGTGTTAATTGCGGAAAAGAACAAAATAGCCCTGAAAGATGTATATAATAATATAATAGCTATCATACATGCCGGCAGATAATAAAATAGCGGAGATATACAGCAGTTTTAAAAATACTGATAATATTCTTGTTGCATTTTCAGGAGGTGTGGACAGCAGCTTCCTTCTTTATGTGCTGAAAACATTCTCAGATGTGAATGTATCGGCTGTTACGATTAAAACACCCTATATACCGCAATGGGAGGTGGATGAGGCCATCAGTTTTTGCAAATCACTGGATATCAGCCATTCCCTTATCAAGATGCCTTTGCATAAATCTGTAATTATGAATCCCGAAGACAGATGCTACCGATGCAAATCAATATTATTCAATAAGATAAAAGAACATGCCGTTTCCGGTGGGTTTAATATTATTGCAGACGGAAGCAATGCAGATGACAAAAAGGATTACAGGCCGGGCATGAAAGCACTTAAAGAACTGGATATCAGGAGTCCGCTGCTTGAAGCCGGATTCACCAAAGATATGATAAGGAAGCATCTTAAGGATTTTGGGCTGGAAATATGGAACAAGCCGGCTTATGCCTGCCTGCTGACACGCATACCTTATAATACAGAAATCGATATGAGGGATCTTAATATAATTGAAGAGTCTGAGAGATTCCTTCATAAGCTTGGATTCCCGGGCACCCGTGTGCGTTTGCATGGTAAGATGGCACGTATAGAAACTAACAGCCGGTTTTTTGAGAAGATGATTGAAACCGGGATCAGAGAAAGAATCATTCATACATTTAAAGCTGCAGGTATTAAGTTTGTAAGCCTTGACCTGGAAGGTTACCGTATGGGCAGCTTAAATCCAAAAACACCAGATAATAATGAACAGGGAAGGTCTTAAAAAAATTCTAAAAGAACTGGCCGGGGGAAAAATCAATATTGAAGAGGCCACCGAGCAATTAAAATATTTTCCGTACAGTGATCTTGGTTTCGCCCGTATTGACCATCACCGTGAAATACGGACAGGATACCCGGAGATAGTGTATTGTGAAGGAAAAACCAGTGAACAGGTCAGGGATATATTCAGGCATGTTTCCGGTACGGGACAGAATATTGTAGGTACCAGGGCCAGTGTGGAAAAATATGAAGCCGTAAAATCCATAGCCCCGGAGGCCGTCTGGCATGAGGAAGCCAGGATAATAAGCATAATCAATCACATAACTGAAAAGGCACCCAGCCCCATTGCAGTGGTAACAGCCGGCACATCAGACATACCTGTAGCGGAAGAAGCAGCTGTGACCTGTGAACTGCTGGGAAACAATGTGACACGTATTTACGATGCAGGTGTGGCCGGTATACACAGGCTTTTTGACAATCTTCCGGAAATAAAGAAATGCAGGGTTGTAATTGTTATAGCAGGAATGGAAGGGGCGCTTGCCAGTGTGGTTGGCGGACTAATAGACAAACCTGTTATAGCAGTGCCCACAAGTGTGGGTTACGGTGCAAATTTCCATGGAGTATCGGCCCTGCTGGCCATGCTTACCAGCTGTGCTTCAGGAGTGAGTGTGGTTAATATAGATAACGGTTTCGGAGCGGGGTTTAATGCAAGTATGATTAACCAGTTAAAATAGATTGTGAACCGCAGTTTACTTATTCTGCCAACGGCATATTATCCGCCTGTTCAATATTTTGCTGAGATATTGAAACCGGGGAAGGTGATGATAGAGCAGCATGAGACCTATCCCAGGCAAACCTACAGGAACCGGTGTTATATATATTCAGCCAACGGTGTATTGCCCCTGAGCATTCCGGTTGAACGGGGCAGTTTTCATAAAGTGAAATTAAGGGATATAAGGATAGACTACTCGAGAAAATGGCAGAGAGAACATATACATGCCATAAGATCAGCCTATAACTCATCGGCCTTCTTTGAGTTTTATGCTGACGAAGTACTGGCCCCTCTGTTTACACAGCATAAATACCTTATTGACCTGAACATGCATATCCTTGAAATCCTCTTTGAGGCACTGGAAACAGATATTACGGTCGCAAAAACAGATACCTTCATAAAGGATTACGGGAATAAGTGCCTGGACCTCAGATACAGGACAATCACAGCTGATAGTCTGGGCCTGCGGGCCGAAGAATATTTCCAGGTTTTCAGTCCGGTTCATGGCTGGAAACCCGATCTGAGTATCATTGACCTCCTGTTCAATATGGGACCGGAATCATGGTCTTATCTACGTACCCTGCCCTGACACAGCTGACCTTTTTCTTAATACCTGGACGAAATTGTTATCGTGTTCCGGGAGTCCCTGGAGCCTCGGCCCTGACACAGCTAACCTTTCGTTCAACAGGTGGAATGATTCCTTTGCTTAGAATCTTAATCCGAGAGTTGCAGTAACCATATGCCTGTTATAACTTATTTCGGCCGGATTAACATTCTGAAGGTTATACATAAAATACATCTGCTGGTTACTCCGAAGTGCATAAGACACATCAAAAGAGAAGTTCCTCTGCCTCAGTCCCAGTCCGGCCGAATATACAACCTGTATATTATCGGCATTGGCTTCTCCCTTAACGAAGGGACTGCCATACAGTGCATATCCACCCCTGATATATATAGGATTCAGCCTGTATTCAGCTCCGAAACGCAGGTTATGAGCCACATCATAGATATCCTTTATAGCCTGGTTCTCATCATAATAACTATAATCATCCGAAGCCCTGGAGAATCTGGCCATCCTGTAATCCACAAATTCATAGTCGGCACTCAACAGTCCGGATTTACCCAGCTGCAGGGCAGCACCGGCCATTGCCCTTAAAGGTGTTGTAAGTGTATAGGAAAACCGGTATGGTTCATTTTCCCATGTATAACTATCGCCATTATCAAATTCAGACCTTATATCATCATAATAATATTCGTCAAGCCTGTATACAGTTGGCGCATGAAATGCCAGACCAAGCCTTAAAATCTTTACCGGTCTCATTATCACACCCAGTTTAAAAGAGTAGCCCCTTCCGCTTGTTTCCACAACATCCCTGTAAGTGAAGTTATTAAAATCAAATATAAGGTTGTCATTATCATTCTCTGTATGCTCATAGGTAGAATAAGAATCAATCTTATTTATGCCCAGTGTGGCACCCACATACAACTTGTGGCTAAAATTGGCAGACACACTGAAAGCATGCTCGGCTGCATAACCTTCATGGTTAATAACCCGTCTGAGCGTTTGCCCGTAGGTAGAATTGGTATTATCGCCGTACTGAGAAAAGGTGGTTCCATAAGAATCTCCCCCTGATCCGCTGAGGGTATCCAGGAGCCACACTTCAAAGGCTGCCCCCGGTGCACCATCCAGCTCCGAATAATGAATACCTTCTGCCGCAGCAGCCCAGTAATCAACCATTGAGCTGCTGGTATTCACTCCCCTTATCACGGTGTTTTCATTGAAGTTATTGGTACGGTTAAATGAATAAGCCAGGTTAAGGCCTGTAAGGCCATCCGTTCCCTCTTTACTTATAAGCGGAAATACAAATCCAGCCTGGTTAAGATTAAACTTGTATGAATATTCGTTTGACTCTGTATTATTATATTCTGTTTCTGATTTATTATAATACATCTGCGGAGACAGGCTTAATTCCATTGACCTGTATATACCTAGTCCCGCCGGGTTCTGGCTCAGCACTGAAAGATCGCCACCCAGAGCTGTAAAAGCACCTCCCATCGCCTGGAACCTGGCCGATCCTCCATAAAACAGTCGTGAGTACCATAATGCTTCATCAATAGTCTGGGCCCTGCTGCCTGTGAATAAGGCAGTTAATACTATAAGTATAATTATCGTTCTTTTCATCTGTTTAAAATTTTTGGCTCGCAAGCTTGGTTCATGATCGTTTCATTACTGTATTTTTTTAAAAAGCAACCCTCTCATCAGCTATCGTGATGACATATTCAAATAAACAACAAATATTAAATAATACAATAGTACTGCCGCCCTATCTTCTCCCTGTTCTGCCCGATGAGCCCGATGAGGTGGATCTGCTACCCGAGCTGCTGCTGCGGCTGCTGGAAGACGAAACCGAACTCCTTCCTGTTGAAACACTGGAGGATCTGCCCCCTGAACTCCTCACTGCTGAGCTCCTGGAAGATGAACGCGAACTGTTAACACTGCTACCTCTTGAGGAGGAACGGTTAATAATTGACCTGGTTGAGTTCGAAGACGAGCGGTTTATCGCAGACCTGCCTGAACTGTTAACATTTGAAGTACTGCCTGACCTGTTATATATGGCACGTGTCGAGCCACTGTTGGTAACTGTGCTGCTTCTCCTGTTAGCATTATTATAGGCAGGCCGTGTTGTCATCCTTGGGTTTGTATATGTGGGACTGTATGTTCTGTCCTGCGTTCTGTATTCAGGTCTGGATGAAGCACGTGTTGTTGTATTAACCTCTGTTCTGCGGTTTTGTGCAGAGCTCACAGATCTTTCCTGCGGATTAGATGCCTCACGCACATTGGTATTACTGGATACTACCGTCTGGCTTGTCCTTCTGCTACTTTCACCACTTCTCACACTGGCAGTAGTATTATCTGTTGTTCTGCGTGAATCATTCACTGCGGAAGAACTGCTTCTCTGGCCTGATTCACTTACATAGCGGTTTGACAGGGTACTGTATGAACGCCTGCGTTTTACCGGTGTTGTATAATAGTCTACATTACTGTTATAATACGATGTATAATAAGGACTTATTCCTGAACCACCATATCCCCAATAAGGACTGTAAAAATAAGAAGAGCCATAATACGGAGAATAAAACGGATCGCGGTAATATGAATTATAATAAGGACTGTAAAAAGGATCCATCATTCCATACCCGTATGAATAATAAGGGTAACCAAATGTCATCCCATACCTGAAGCCTGAGCCGTACCTGAAACCTGAGTAGAACGGATCTCTCCAGTAAGGATCAAAATAGTTTCCATAGAAGCGGTTCAGGTTACTCGCATATGATACACCGTCATAATAATCAAAGGCGCTGTTTTTATCACTGTCGTAATAAGCCAGACCCTTCTCGTATTCTGCCGGATCAAGATATTCATCCGCCACCAGGGTATCAAGGTCATACCTGCTTTCAATCTCTGATATTGACTGGTAAGCCTGTTCGGGAACTACATCATCCTGCACATAGATTTCTGAAGAAGCAGGTGTATAATACAGATCATCATACTCGCCACTCATATAAACAGATGACGAACAACTGCTTAGCAGAAACACTGTTAAAACTCCGATATAAAGATAAGTTTTCATTTTGACCTCCGATAGTTAATATTTCATCCTGGTTAATAAAGAACAAAAACCGTACCAATTAACAGTGGCATGGAAGGTTTGAGTCCACAGAAACAAATATAGTATTTTTCTTTAAACGACATGGAGTAATATGAGTTATGAAAGAAAAAGCAGGTTTTAACGCCTGCCTCTTCTTGTTGATGATGTTGTGGATTTATTTTTTGATCTGGAACCGGTATTGCTTTTTACTGCTTTGTTCCCGCTGCTACGTGTGGCTGAGCTGCGTACAGCGCTGCTCCTGGTGTTGCGTGTTCCGGTGCTGCGTACAGCGCTGCTCCTTGTATTGTTTGCTCCGGAGCCGCGTACAGCACTGCTCCTGGTACTTCGCGTAGCAGAACTGCGTACGGCACTCCTACCAGTACTACGTGTGGCTGAGCTGCG
>JAWLFR010000096.1:0-8422 GCA_041685495.1 Bacteroidales bacterium | reverse complement strand
AAATTATTTATCAGGAAACCAAATATCAGTGCTCCGGAAATAATAGATGCAAGGTAACCGATCAGGCTTTTCCTGCCCATTACTTTAGCTATCATTGTTATGGTAGCCGCATTGGTTGCCGGTCCGGCCATAAGCAGGACCAGGGCTGCACCCGGACTCAGTCCTTTCAGCATCAGCACCGCGGCAATAGGCACGGAAGCAGTGGCACATATATATACGGGTATGGCAGCAAGCAGTATAATAAGCATCTCAAGTATATCACTGGATGTGGTTCCCGCAAAAAAGTTATCAGGTATGAAAACAGCCAGGAGAGCTGCTATAACCAGCCCTATTATCAGCCATCCCATTATATCCTGCAGGAACTCCACAAAAGAGTACCTTAACATCTCCTTCAGCTTCGGGAAAAATCCTTTCGGCAGGGCTTTGTTATTATCATTATCACCTGTTTCTTCCACTTTTTCCTTACGTGTTAAGCTGTTTGTCAGGAATCCGCCCGAGATACCTGTGAACAGGGCCACAATAGGTCTAATTATCGCAAAAGGCAATCCCAGAAGAGAATAAGTGACCAGTATTGAGTCAACACCTGTCTGGGGAGTTGAAATAAGGAAAGAAACGGTAGATCCCTTTGATGCACCGTTGCGGTAAAATGACAGTCCCGTGGGTATAACGCCACAGCTGCAGAGAGGGAGGGGTATGCCAAGGATTGAGGCATTGACTACCGCGCTGTTCTTATTACGGCCCATATATTGCCTTACCCTTTTTTTAGGGAAAAGCAGGTATAAGATACCCGCAAACAGGAAGCCAAGAAGCAGGTAGGGTGCCATCTCGGTGGTTATATAATACAGTTCATCCAAAAAATCCCACAAATACTCCATCTCTAAAGCAAATCATTTTTTATTGTATCATGGTATAAGTCGCGTTAGTACAAAATTGTTCAAATAAAGATGAAAATAAAGGGCTATGCGGATTATTATTCAAATCATACAAGTCTTTCATCTTTCCGTCCTGTTCCTCCCGTGTAAAATATTTTATGACCGGTACCGGACAGAGGACATGGATGCTTCATCTTTTCGTCCTGCTCCTGCCGGAAGACCTGGGGTGGTAGAGCCCTATTGTTTCCCTGAGATATACCCGGTCAATATGGGTGTATACCTCTGTTGTAAGAATGGATTCGTGTCCAAGCATTTCCTGTACAGCCCTAAGGTCGGCACCAGCCTGTACAAGATGGGTGGCGAAGGAATGCCTGAAAGTATGGGGGCTTACCTTCTTTTTGATACCGGCTGTCTCACAGTATTCACGTACTATTGTATATATCATTATACGACTGAGCTTTCTGCCTCTTCGATTGAGAAAAAGGATGTTTTTATCAAAGATGGTTTTCAGCTGCTTACGGTCCTGTATATAATACTCAATCTCTTTGATGGTACTCTTATTAATGGGAATCAGCCTCTGTTTGTCTCCTTTACCGGTAACAGAAAGGTATTCATGTTTAAAATGAATATCCGATAAGCGAAGACCGATAAGTTCAGATACACGCAGTCCGCAGCCGTATAATGTTTCTATAATGGCCCTGTTTCTCTGGCCTTCAGGCTTACTCAGGTCAATGGATGAAATAATCCTGTCAATCTCCTCCACTGAAAGAACATCAGGGAGCCTGGTGCCTGTCCGTGGCGATTCAAGCAGTGAAGCCGGATTCTCACTTATCTTCCCTTCAAGACTCATATAACGGTAGAAGCTCCTTATACCTGATAAGACCCTGGATTGTGACCTGGGATTATCAATGCCGAGCCATTTAATAAAGTCCCTCAGATCACTGAAGGTGACATCCTGTGGCATGATGGCCGGATCCTGCCTGTCACAGTAATCATACAGCTTGTTTATGTCAGTCATATAAGCAGTAATACTGTTGTCTGACAGTGAACGCTCTATTTTAAGGTAATTTTTAAATTCCCGTATGCACTCTGTCCAGTTTTCCTTCATCAGGCTTTATATTGATTCAAAAGTATTACTAAGTATCATAAGTACAAAATTTGCTTTGGGCTATATAATTTATAATTCAACTGGCAAATTTGTTATCTTTGTTTCCATTAAGATATTAAGCATAATATGATATTAACAATTATTAACGGGCCCAACCTCAATTTGCTGGGAATAAGGGAAAAAGAGGTTTATGGCAATAAGGGTTTCGGAGATTATCTTAAGGAATTGCGATATATATACCCTGATATTGAATTCAGGTATTACCAGTCTAATATTGAAGGGGAGCTGATTGATATTATACAGGAGGCTGCCACAGGAAGTGATGGTGTCATTCTGAATGCTGCAGGATTTACTCATACTTCGGTTGCTATTGCCGATGCTGTGGCTGCTATATATATTCCTGTGATTGAGGTTCATATCAGCAATATTCTGGGGAGAGAGGAGTACAGGCACCGCTCCCTTATAGCACCTCACTGCCGGGGAAGCCTGTTTGGCTTTGGACTCGACGGTTACCGGCTGGCCACAGAAGCATTGATTCATATTTTAAACAACAGGAAATGAATAATAAGAGAACTAAGATTGTAGCCACTATTTCTGATAAGAGGGCTGAGCCCATGTTTCTGACGAAGTTATATGAGGCAGGTATGGATGTTGTGCGTATAAATACGGCCCATCAGGATATTGAAGGCACTATGAGGGTGCTTGAGAATGTCAGGAAAGTGTCGGATAAGATTGCTTTTTTGCTCGACACAAAAGGGCCAGAGGTGAGAACAACGGTATGTGAACAATCCGTGAATTTTAAGAAAGGCGAGTTTGTTAAGGTTACCGGTGAGCCTGACACCAGAACAAGCCAGTCTGTTATTGCAGTATCATACCCGGATTTTGCCAGTGATGTTGATGTGGGTGCCAGGATAATGATAGATGACGGTGTACTGGAACTTGAAGTCCTGGCCAGGGATGGCCGCACCCTCGAATGTGTGGTTCTTAATGACGGTGTGCTGGGCTCAATGAAAAGCGTGAATGTTCCCAATGTTAAGTTAGGACTTCCCTCAATAAGTGAAAAGGACAGACGATATATAGATTTTGCCATTGATAATGATATAGATTTTATTGCTCATTCCTTTGTCAGGACGGCGAAAGATGTGAAGGATGTGCAGAAGATACTGGACAAAAGAAAGAGTAAGATAAAGATAATAGCCAAAATAGAAAACCAGGAAGGCGTTGATAATATCAATGAGATTATGGAACACGCCTATGGCATTATGGTTGCCAGGGGCGACCTGGCTATTGAGATCCCATACGAAAAGATACCCGGCATACAGCGCAAAATAATAGATAAATGTATTAAGAGAAGAAAACCGGTTATTGTGGCAACACAGATGCTGCATTCTATGATTGATAACCCCAGGCCTACCAGGGCAGAAGTGAGTGATATAGCAAATGCTATTTATTACCAGACAGATGCCATTATGTTAAGCGGTGAAACAGCCTATGGCAAGTATCCCGTTGAAGCGGTGGAAACAATGACCAGGGTGGCTATAGAAGTGGAGAAGAATAAGACAAGATTCCTGGATCTTCCGGCAGGCTCGCTGACAGGTGAGGTGTCGGCATACCTGGCCAAGATGGCGGTGAAAACAGCTTCACGGATCAATGCTAAATGCATAATAGCTGATACGGTACGGGGGCGTACTATCAGGAATATGTCTTCATTCAGGGGAATAAACTATATACTGGCACAGTGCTATTCATCCAGGACAATGAGGGAGCTGGCACTTTCATACGGTGTGTATCCGGGACTGCAGGAGAAGCATAAGTCGACGGATATGTTCCTGAAGGTGGCGCTCGAAAACCTGACGGAATCACATAGGCTGAAAGATAATGATATGGTAGTTGTGCTGGCAGGAAATTTCAACAGGGGAACAGGATCATCCTATATTGAAGTGGGCTCCGTTGAATATCTTAAGGAAAGGTTAAGTTAATTTGTAATCCGCGTTGGTCTGATTTTTGAGGCCGGCTACCGGAACACTCATACAGGAATATGTTTAAGTTTTTACTTATTTATATCTTTTCTTTTTTCTTCCACCCCGTGCATGTTTCCATGTCAAGCATGGAATATATACCCGGGGAGAAGGGTTATAAGATTACGGTGAGGATGTACAGCGATGATCTTTTGCTTGACCTTGTCAATATGTATGAAATTCAGGATGAGCATATCGACGACCATCTTTATTGCGGTCCTGATGATATTTACGAGGATTATATTAATGAAAGACTGAAGTTTGTGGCTGATGGACAGCAGTATAAGGCCAGGCTGGAGGAAAGTGAGAAGCTTGAGATTGAGACGGTAATGCGCCTGTTTATTGAATGCCATGAGGAAATAAATACGCTTGACATACATAATACTATTCTTAAGGGGATATATCCTGACCAGGTTAATCTTTTTATTTATAAGGATGATACAAATGAGATGGCCCTGCGTTTTACAGCTGCATATTCCAGGGAACAGCTTGAGCTGAAAGCGGCTGATTGATTATTTTTTTAAAGGAGAGATTAAATGAAGCATATAATTAGCATATTGATCTTATTCACCTTTGCCTTCAGTGCTTACGGAACGCATAACAGGGCAGGAGAAATAACATATAAACAGCTTTCTGATCTTACTTATGAGAT
Source organism: Bacteroidales bacterium (assembly GCA_041685495.1). Classification (GTDB taxonomy): domain Bacteria; phylum Bacteroidota; class Bacteroidia; order Bacteroidales; family VadinHA17; genus UBA9300. The sequence goes on along the minus strand of JAWLFR010000096.1, from coordinate 3,772 downwards.
CACTATAACGACTTTTACCTATGTTCTCAGTCAGGCCGACAGGGACTATCTTGATGTGGACTGGGGCGATGGAACAATGTCAACAGCAGAAAGAAGTTTTAAGGGACAGCTGCCAAATTATTACCAGAAAAATATATATAAGATAAAGCATACATTTCCCGGACCGGGTATCTATAAGATTGTTGTCCAGGATCCCAACAGGAATTATGGAATAGTTAATATCCCGAATTCAGTGAACGTGGTATTCAGTATCTCCACCACCCTGATGGTTAATCCGGGTACCGGACTTAACAGCACACCGGTACTCCTGAACCCTCCTTATGACAAGGCGGCACTGGGTTATACCTTTATTCATAACCCGGGAGCTTATGATGTTGACGGCGACAGCCTATCTTATAATCTCACCGTTTGTACCAAAGAGGATGGTAAGCCCATAGAGAATTATTCATATCCGCCCGCATCCAATGCTTTCTATGTAGACAGTATTACAGGCGACCTGGTATGGGATGCTCCCACAAAGCTGGGGAAATATAATGTGGCAATGGAAATAAATGAATGGAGAAATGGTATAAAAATAGGTTCCATTGTCAGGGATATGCAGATAGAGGTGTATGAAACGGATAATAACCCCCCTGAGAATGGACCCCTGAGGGATTTCTGCATTGAAGCGGGTGATACCCTGCAATATGAAGTGAGTGCCACAGACCCGGATAATGATAATGTTACCCTCCTGTCCACATCAGGCATTTATACCCTTGATGATTGTCCCGCTCAATTTGACAGTATCAGCTTCGGGACAGGCAGTGCCACTGCCATGCTTACCTGGACTCCCTGCCATGAAAATGTAAGGGAGCAGCCCTATGATGTGCTTATTAAGGCGGAGGACAATAATGAGGATCTGGAACTGTTTGACCTTGATAATTTCAGGATAAAAGTCCTGGGCCCTCCACCAGTACTTACTTCAGCCAGCTCCTCAGGTGAATATGTAAGACTGAGCTGGGAATTATATGAGTCAGATTTTATTGAAGGATATAATATATACCGCAGGGAGGGGGGCACAGATTTCCAGCCTGATAGCTGTACGGCAGGTATTCCCTCTGATTATGGATTCGAAAAGGTTGGCTTTGCCGGGGGAGCCTCTACAGTTTCTTTTATAGACACCAATGAGGGTGAGGGACTGGAAAATGGTGTTGAATATGCTTACCGTATAGTGGCTGTTTATCCTAATGGTGCTGAAAGCAAAGCGTCAAATGAACTGACATCTGCCCTGATAACAGGAGTGCCGCTGATTACAAATGTAAGTGTAATAAATACCGGCCAGTCTGATGGAGAGATATTTATAGCATGGTCTAAGCCTGACGAACTGGATACAATACCGGCGGCCGGACCGTACGAGTATATTATCTACAGGTCGGAAGGCCAGACAGGTAGTGATTTTTTGCCCATTGATTCTCTGCAGACTGCAGACCTTAATGATACAACTTATACAGATAGCGGCTTAAATACACTGGAAACAGGATATATATACAGGATTGAACTATATAATGACAGTCCGGGTAACAGGTTCCTTATAGGTGAACCGGCTGTGGCATCATCAACATTTATAGAGCTTTCCCCGGGCGATGAAAAGGTAAGCTTTACAATCAAACGTAATGTGCCCTGGGTTAATTACAGGTATGATATCTACAGATGGGATGATGCCTTATCCTCTTATGACTCTGTTGCAAGCACCAGTATGCTGGAATATACTGATTCCGGACTCGAAAACGGACAGGAGTATTGTTATTATGTAAGGTCAACAGGCTCATATCAGAGCCCTGGATTTCCAAAGGACATGGAGAACCTGTCCCAGGAAGCCTGCATGACACCGGTGGATAATGAACCTCCCTGTACACCTGACCTGAGTGTGTCTACTAATTGCGACAGTCTGTATAACTATGTCAGCTGGACAATTGATGATCCTGATTGTTTTGAGGATATTGCCGGGTATAAGCTGTTTTACAAGCTTGATTTTGATGGTGATCTGTCACTTCTCGCCGATTTTGATAACAGGAATATTCTGGAGTACACACATTACCCCGGGGATATTGTCGCAGGCTGCTATGCCATACTGGCCTATGATGATGAGGGGAATGAAAGCCCGCTATCAACAGTTATCTGTGTTGACTCATGTGATTTCTATGAGATACCCAATGTTTTCACTCCCAATAATGACGGTAAAAATGATATACTGAGAGCAAAAACATCAGGACTGGTGGAAAAAGTAGACTTTAAACTGTTCAGCAGGGGAGGCTTGCTGCTGTTCAGGACAGATGAGCCCCGGCTTAACTGGGACGGCACCTATAAGGGTGAAATAGTTAAACCAGGTGTATACTTCTACCAGTGTGATGTTTATGAAAGAAGAATTACAGGTGTGGAGGAATTCAGCCTCTCAGGCTTTATTCATGTGATTACGGAAAAAGGTGCCGAACCTGTGAATATTGAATATAAATAGATGAAAAAGATAAAAATCATATTATTAGCGCTGATAATGGTGCATGGTATTGAAGTGCTGGCCCAGGATGCCGCTGAATGTATCAGTCGGGCTACAGCTTATGCTGACAGGTCTTTGTTTTCTGAAGCAATAGAATTGTATACCGTGACTATTGAAAAGGAGGATGATTACCGTTTATTTACAGGGCGTGGAGAAGTGTTTCTGCAGACAGGTAATATTGATAAAGCGATTGATGATTTTAAACAGGCTAACAGCCTTGAGCCCGGTACAGGGTATATGGGACTGGCCAGGGCATATGCCATGGGGGGCGATTACAGACTGGCAGCGGATGAACTGCAGCGCCATCTGCGGTCTGATTACCGTCTGCCGAGGAACGTCATCATGCTCGATACGTATTTGACCGTAATGGAAGACAGTCCTGAGTGGCGTGAATTATGGAAAAAAGACTGGTATAACCAGATGGAGCAGGGTATGGCGGAAATTGAATATTATATTGCTGCCGGCAGGACAGAGGAAGCTGAAAGAGTATTTTCCGACATTGAATATACATACAGGGAAAGACCAGGGGTGTCATATCTCAGAGGACTGATAGCTGCCGAAAAAAATAACATAAAGGAAGCACTGGAGAACCTGCGCCTTGCGATAGACAGTGATGACACAAAATACTCATACTGGGAGTTATATATAGAGCAGCTGGCAGAAAATGGAGAGTACCTTACTGCTGCAAAAATATGTGACAGGGCCATGGATGCTTTCCCGGATAAAACAGGCCTGATTTATAAGAAGTCAGAATATTTGCGTTTGGCCGGTGACCGTGAAAAGGCATTGCAGACCGCTGAAAATTATCTTGATCTGTATCCGGATAAGGAGAGAGCAATAAGGCAGGCCGGGGTAATAGCAGGCGAGAAAGGTGAATACAGTAAAGCACTCCGTTACTTCTCAAGGAATATTGAAAATCATCCTGGTGAGGCAGAATGCTTTACAGACCGTGCCGATGTATATATGAAAATCAAATCATGGGATGCTGCTGTTTATGATTATTCAATGGCCCTCGACCTGTGGCCGCGCGATGGTGATGCCTTGTATAATAAAGGCCTGGCTTTACTTAATAAGGGAAAGACTGAGGAGGCCTGTCATGATTTCAGGATGGCCCTGCGTTACGGTAACAGAAAAGCATCAGCAATGCTGAGTAAACACTGTAGCAGGTAAACAGGAAAGCCCGCACCTACCTTGTGTGGCGCAGTATCTTGCTGTACAGATCCCTGGGTTTGAAAGGCT
>JAWLFR010000014.1:0-32581 GCA_041685495.1 Bacteroidales bacterium | reverse complement strand
TCTATCTGGCTGTAGGGTATCTTACCCTGGTTGTAATAATCCCTGATAGCCTGGATGGCCAGGTTTACGTCAGGCACGAATTCTATTATGTCATTACCAGCCATATAAGCTATAGCTTCTGCTTCACCGGGATTAAAATGCTTTGTTACGGCTTTCATATTCATGGCATCGCTTACCGCCAGTCCGCGAAAGCCCAGCTCCTCTCTCAGCAGCCCGGTCATTATCCGGGGGGAGAGGGTGGCAGGGAGTCCCGGACTGCTGTCCAGGGCCGGTATGTTAAGGTGGGCCGACATTACAGCTCCCACACCTGCCTCAATGGCCTGCCTGAAAGGGTAGAGCTCCAGGCTGTCAAACCTCTGCCTGTCATGCCGTATAAGTGGCAGCTCATAATGCGAGTCGGTGTCGGTGTCGCCATGACCGGGAAAATGCTTGGCCGTGGCCAGCACACCATTATCCTGCATCCCCCTGAGATACATGCGCAGCTTTGCCGCCACATTGTCCCTGTTCTCGCCGAAAGACCGGTAATTGATAACCGGGTTAGCCGGATTATTATTAATATCTGCAACGGGGGCAAGGTTAATATCCAGTCCCAGCAGCTTAAATTCACCGGCCACCCGTCTGCCCATCTCATATATCAGTGAGTCATTGACAATGGCCCCCAGGGTCATCTGGAAAGGATAATCCTGCATATCCTTCAGCCGCATTGCCGCTCCCCATTCACCGTCAAGGGCGATGGCCAGGGGTATGTCTGAGAGGTCCTGGTAGTGGTTTATCAGTTCAACCTGCTTTTCCGGTGTTCCCTGAAAAAAAACCAGTCCCCCAATACCATATTCCTGTATTATATTCCCTGTCTCCCTGTAATGCCCTATATCACGATCCGACCAGGTGGCAACAAAAATGCTCTGCGCTATCTTCTGCTCCAGGCTCATCTCAGAGATCAGCGAATCAACCCAGGGGTGATCTGTATATTCCATGAATGGGGCTTGCTGGGATTGTATGTTTAAGGGTAATAATATAAGAAACAGTGTCAGGAGTCTGTTTGCCAGGTGTTTATATTTCATGTTTGCTTTTTGTTTAATGCTATAAAAATAATAAAAAATATATGGCTTACTTATGAAGCCTCTTATAAGCTTTAAATTATTAATTTTAGCTTTTATAAATAGCTAAACTGAAAATGAAAACACAGCGTCTGCTCTCCCTTGATATATACCGGGGTATGACCATAGTTTTTATGATCATAGTCAATACCCCAGGTAGCTGGCAGTATGTTTATGCACCTCTCAGGCATTCGGAATGGCATGGCTGCACACCAACCGACCTTGTTTTCCCTTCTTTCCTGTTCATCGTGGGTGTGTCAATGTGGTTCTCTATGAAAAAATACGGGCGTACGCTTAACGACCGGTCAGTATTTAAAATATTATACCGTACCATGGTGATCTTTGCTGCCGGCTTTTTGCTCCAGCTGTTCCCTTTCATAGGGGAAGACCTTTCGTCGGTGAGGATAATGGGTGTGCTGCAACGCATTGCACTGGCCTATGGCCTGGCTTCCCTTCTCTGTCTTATCCTGAAGAAGAAATACATGCTGTGGCTGGCCACAGCCATAATCCTTCTCGGCTACTGGGCGCTGCTGTATTTTGCCGGCGATGCCGAACCTTACAGCCTGGAAGGCAATGCAGCGCTGAAATTTGATCTTATGGTACTGGGAAAGGATCACCTGTACAGGGGCTTCGGTATACCTTTTGACCCGGAAGGACTGCTGAGCACTATACCGGCGGTGGCATCAGTTATCATAGGCTATATCAGCGGCAGCATTATCAGTGGTGGCAGGGCAGGGATAAGAAAGACGCTGATGGTATTGTTACCCGGACTGGCACTTACGCTGGCAGGTATTATATGGAATATATGGTTTCCTGTCAATAAGCCGCTGTGGACCAGTTCATACGTGCTGTATACTTCAGGCCTGTCGATGATAATATTAGGTCTGCTGTACCTGCTTATAGATGTCATGGGCTTTAAAGGATGGGCAGGATTCTTTAAGGTATTCGGTATGAACGCCCTGTTTATTTATATCCTTGCCTCTTTATGGACTAAGATAATGCTGCTGATTCAGGTGGGGCCCGCCGGGGAAAAAGTAAGCCTGTACTACTGGATATATAAAAATATATGTGTGGCACTGTTGAGTGACCCGAAGCTGGCAAGCCTGTTATTTGCAATATTGCAGGTTCTGCTTATGTGGGTGCTCGTGTATATCCTTTACAGGAAGAAGATATTTATTAAGGTATAGGGAGTATGGAAGAGAAAGAGTTGCTTGCAAATAAGTACAAGGAATATACAGGTGATTATTGCACGGATATTACAGGCATGCCCCGCTCGGGTTCACAACGCCGGTATTTCAGGCTTACAGGTCCGGGTAATAAAATGATAGGAGTAATTAATGACGACCGGGAAGAGAATGAAGCTTTTATAGGCTTCACAGAGCATTTCAGATCCCTGCAACTGCCGGTGCCCGAGGTATATGCCTGGTACCCTGATGATGATTGTTATCTGATCCAGGATCTGGGCGATACCAGCCTTTTTGACTTGATTGAAAGGAAGAGGCAAACATCCGGCTTTGATGAAGAGCTGCTTGATTTCTACCGCCGTTCGCTTGATATGCTTGTCCTGTTTCAGACGGATGGACTGCATGGACTGGATCTTGAGCTCTGTTATCCGCATAAGAGCTTTGACCGGCAGTCAATGATGTGGGATCTTAATTATTTTAAGTATATGTTCCTGAAGCTCACAGCTGCACCCTTTAATGAAAAACGGCTTGAGAGAGATTTCAATGTGCTGGTTGATTTCCTTCTGGAGGCCGGACAGGATTATTTTCTTTACCGCGACTTCCAGTCGGCCAACATCATAGTGCATGATAATAAACCCTGGTTTATTGATTACCAGGGGGGCAGGAAGGGAAGTGCACAGTATGACCCCGCTTCCCTCTTATATGATCCAAAAGCTCATATGCCCGGGGAAGCACGTGAGTTATTGATAGGGCATTATATCCGGCAATTCTGCAAAAAAACCAGGACAGGGGAAGAGAAATTTCGCAGGTACTATCCCGGCTTTGCGCTTATAAGGGTATTACAGGCCATGGGTGCCTTCGGATACCGGGGATTGTTTGAAAAGAAGCCGGGTTTTGCAGAAAGCATTGTTCCCGGTGTAAGAATCCTGAACAGCCTGATCGAATCCGGACAGACAGGTGTTGATCTGCCTGAATTGTTCGGTGTTCTGCGTGATATACACGGAGTGGCTGAAAATGACCGGGGGAATTGAGATTGTAGTGAAACACGGGTAAACAGACAGCTGATGAAAGCAATGATAATGGCGGCCGGATACGGCAAAAGACTTGGCGATATAAGCAGGGAAACACCAAAGGTGCTGCTGGATATTAAAGGGGTAACTGTGCTTGAAAGGATACTGGCAAAACTGGCCGGCCATGGTTTTGATGATATTATTATCAATGTTCATCACCTGGCAGATAAAGTGAAAGCTGCGGCACAGGAGCTGCAGGACAGGCTTGACATTAAGATAAGTATATCCGATGAGACAGGCTCACTGCTTGAGACCGGCGGTGGACTGTATAAGGCCCGGGATTTTTTCGGGGATGAGCCCTTCCTGGTTTATAACGGCGATATACTCACCGATCTTGACCTGAAGAAAATGTATGATTACCATGTCCGGAAAGAGGCACTGGCGACCATAGCTGTGAGGCAGCGCGAGGGCAGTCGCGCATTCCTTATTGATGACAGTGGTATAATAAGAGGCTGGACAAACAGGGACAGCGGCATTGATATTATTACCATTGATGAACCCATGCATCTGTCAGAGATACCTTCCATGGCTGTGTCTGTCTATGATCCGGCTATTTTTGAATTTATGGAGGAGGGGGTGTATACCATGACCTCAATAGTGCTTAAGGCAACGGCTACAGGAAAGGTAATATCCTTCAGGTATGACCGTGGCTACTGGGTTGATGTGGGAACGGTACAGGAGCTTGAAAAGGCGAGGCAAATGCTTTGATTACAACAGGGGTGTTTAGATTTAGGATAAAATTTATTATCTTTTCAAAATGATTGACTTGCGCATCAGGAAAGGAATCTGTCTCAGCTTAATGATATTGGCTAACAGCCTGCTTTTGACAGGTGTATTATCAGCCCAGGAAAAATGGTTCGGCATTCCCAGCATAGATTACTTCAGCAGGAGGGAATACGATGCGGCCACCCAGAACTGGAAGATAAGCCAGAGTCATAATGATATACTCTATTTTGCCAATAATGACGGAGTGCTTGAGTATGACGGTGTTAACTGGAGGATTTACCAGGATATGGGCTCTTTTGTCATACGAAGTGTAAAGAGTATAGGCAACAGAATCTATGCCGGCACATTTAACGAGCTGGGATATTTCAGTTATGATAATATGAATAATCTCAGCTACACATCCCTGGCTGAAAGCAGGGAGCTGAAGGGCTATGGAGATTACTGGAATATTCACCAGTGGGATGATAAGATAGTGTTTTACAGTGAGGAGGCACTCTGCTTTTTTGAGGATGATACACTCAGCCAGACTATACCCGCCATATCCAGATTCACCTCAAGCTATCTTGCTAACGGCATGCTGCTTGTACATGATGAGTTAGAAGGGCTGATGGAGGTGCGCGGCGGGCACATCTACCCGGTGGCGGGTGCCGGTATACTGAAGGATAAACTGATAACATCAGTGGTGCCCGTATCTGAGAACAGGATAGTTATTGGCACAATGAAAGAAGGCCTTTATTTATGGGATATGCAAAGAGTGGAGGCCTGGGATGTTCCTGCCAATGAAATACTGAAAGATGCAAATATCTTTTGCGCCACGGCTTATGAGAACAGGTATCTTGTTTTTGGCACCATACAATCGGGAATGGTCATTACAGACATGTCAGGTCGCCTGATCTTTCAGATAGGGAAGGATAAGGGCCTTAATAATAATACCGTACTAAGTCTTTTTGTAGATCGCGACGGTAATATATGGGGTGGACTGGATAATGGTATTGTAAAAGTGAATTTGCGTTCAAGCATAACCTTCCTGCAGGGTTATTACGATCTTGGAACGGGTTACGCGGTGGAACGGAGTTATGGTAACTGGTATTTCGGGACTAACCAGGGACTGTTCAGCATCAGGGACGGGCAGTTTGCCAGCCCACTCAAAGACAGGGATGATTTTATCAAGGTTGACGGCACGGACGGACAGGTATGGAGCCTCTATAAAACAGGTAATACAATGTTATGCGGACATAACCTGGGAGTCTTTGAGATAGGAGAGCAAGGCGCAGAAATGATAAGCCCTTCCACGGTTAATGGTGTCTGGTTGTTCAGAAAGGTGCCCGGACGTGATAATATGCTTATTGCCGGAACATATGACGGCCTGATCATACTGGAAAAGAGAGAGGATGAATGGGGTTTCAGATCAGGCATTGAGGGCTTTTCGGAATCATCGCGATATATTGAATGGGACTCAGAAGGGAATCTGTGGGTGTCACACGGATACAAAGGCTTGTTTAAACTGCTTTTTGATGATGATTACAGGGCTGTAAGTGATATAGATACTTTAAGTATAGAGGAATTTCCTGAATTAGGCCCTTCGCCGGTTATCTCAAAAGTTGATGGAGAACTGCTGGTGTCAGGTGAAAATGGGATATTAAGGGTGAGTGAGCTGGATAGTATTAACAGGCATGAAGGCCTTGATGATTATTTCACTGAAATCTACCCGGACAGACTGATACAGGACCGCTTCCGGAATATCTGGTATTTCACCGATGGCAGAACAGGTGTGCTGAGGTTTATGGAAGACGGATCATATAAAAATATAAAATATCCTTTCATATCTCTTGAAAATAAGCTTGTCTCAAGCTTTGAATCGGTTTTTGTCATCGATAATGATAATATCCTTTTTGGTATAGAAGACGGCTTTGCTCATTATTCTGTGTATGACGGACTGGATTTCGATAAACCTTTTAAGGTTCATATCCGGTCTTTCAGGGGACGCTCCGATACTGTTGCATACGTGATGAACCAGAATGGTAAAGGCAATACCCAGATAAGGGTGCCTGAATACCAATTCAGGGATAATCTTTTTGAAATACATTATGCCGCTACATATTTCAGGGAAGGGAAGGTGGAATATTCCACATACCTCTCTGATTATGACCTGGAGGCCGGGTCATGGAGCAGCAATACAAGCAGGCAGTTTGCCAAGCTGCCGGAAGGAGACTATGAGTTTGTGGTTAAAGCCAGGAACAGTTTCGGTATACAGTCAGAACCCATTGTTTTCAGGTTCAGTATAACACCTCCATGGTACAGGACCATCGCCGCTAAGATTGCATATATTTTATTGACATTCCTTGCTATTGTTTTGATAATAAATGTTTTTTACCGCAGGCTGGAGATTAGCAGGCAGAAGGAAAAGCTCAGACAGCAGCAGAGCTATAAGGCAAGGGAAGAACAATTGAATAATGAGACACTGAAAGTGGAAAAGGAGCTTATCAGGATGCGCAATGAAAGGTTAAGGAGCGAGATGGTTTTTAAGGAAAAAGAGCTGGCTAATTCCACTATGAATATACTCCAGAAGAATGAGTCGCTCAGGAGAATAAAAAACAGTATGGTAAAGATCAGGTCCATGGAAGATGTGCCGGAGATGAAAACTCAGATAATGCGGCTTGTCAGGAAGATAGACAGGGATATAGACAGTGAAGACTACTGGAAAGTTTTTGAAGTCCACCTCGAACAGGTTCATGAGGCTTTCCTGAAGCGCCTGTCTGAGAAGCATCCCGGGCTTACAAACCGTGAGCGCCGCCTATGTGCTTATATACGTATGGGTATGACATCCAAGGAAATTGCCTCTCTTGTAAATATATCATATCGCGCCGTTGAGAATAACCGGTACAGATTAAGGCAGAAGCTTAAACTTGAACCCGGCACCAACCTCTCACAATATATAGCCTCACTGTAAATATACAGCATTTACTGAAGGACTTATTTTTAAAACAATTGTTTTTACTCACGGCAAACCCGGCTGTTTGATACGTTAATTATGAGTTATGGATTCGTATTATTATGTATAAAAAACATAATTGAAGATACACATGAACAGATATATAGAGTCTGAAATATGAGTTTTTTGTGAACTATATAATGTGTTTAGATGAGTTTATTATGTATAATATATATTAACAGGTATATACTTCATTCATATCTTGCTAAGGTGAAATCAATTTTAAATCTAAAAAATTAAAAGATCCGAAAATCTAATTTACTCTAAATCTAAAACCTTAAAAAATCATGAAACATGTATTAGGGATTATTCTCTTATTTTTCAGCCTGGGTTTATCTGCCCAGGATCTGACTGTAACGGGTACAGTGACCAGTGCCGATGACGGTGCGCCGATACCCGGCGCTACCGTGGTCATCCAGGGAACGACCAGGGGTACAAACACAGATGTTGCTGGTGAATACTCGATAGAAGCTTCAATGAACCAGGTTCTTGTCTTCTCCTTTCTGGGTATGAAAGACGAGGAAAGGGTGGTTACAGGCAGTACCATCGATGTTGTAATGGAGTCTGCCATAACTGAACTTGATGAAGTGGTAGTGGTGGGTTATGGAATTCAGAAGAAGGCCCTGACCACCGGTGCAAACCAGAATGTAAAAGGCGATGAGATCTCCCAGCTTAACACTGCCACACCTATGGAAGCCCTGCAGGGTACCACCCCCGGGGTAAGCATTACCAGGGAGAGCGGACAGCCGGGTGCCGGCACCGAGGTGGTTATCCGTGGTATGGGAACAATAGGTAATGCCTCACCTCTGTATATAGTGGATGGTGTTAAGGTGGGCAATATCGATTATCTGAATCCATCCGATATCGAGAGTATCGATATTCTGAAGGATGCTGCTTCTGCTGCTATCTATGGTTCGCGTGCGGCCAATGGTGTTATCCTTGTTACCACAACAAAGGGTGAAAGAGGAGAGGAACCTGTGATACAGTATGACACTTATTACGGGATACAGAATATTTACAAAAACCTGTCACCCCTGAACGCCCAGGAATATATGTATATAATGGATGAAGGCCGTGTTAACGATGCTCTTCAGCCTTATGACTGGGAGACTATACTGGCCAATAACAGCTGGCTTAATAATAATTACCCCGATGACCTTGGTACCCAGCTGGGCGAGGAAATATGGACCAGGCTGCAGGGTGGCTGGGAAGGCACTAACTGGTTAAACGAGATAACCACTCCCAATGCACCCATGACAAGTCATTCATTGCAGGTGTCGGGTGGTACCGAAAGAGTTATCTATGCCCTCGGTGGTTCATACCTTGATCAGACAGGTATCATCGCCGGTGATCTGATCGATGCCGGGCTTAAAAGGTTTACGGCAAGGATAAATACGGAGTTCATACTTCTGAAGAACGATGATTATGATATATTAAAGGTAGGTGAAAATTTCACCTATACGAATAATGTTAACCGCTCGGTTGGTACCGGTAATATTTACTGGAATGACCTTCATGATGCCCTGGTGCAGAATCCGCTAATGCCTGCATACTGGGATAAATCACCTGATCCTAATGGTTTTACCCCTGTGCTGGATGGACTGGCTAATGACCAGATTAACCCGGTGGCAACAACCTTTTACAGGCATAATTACGGATGGTATAAGGGCAATTCACTGGTGGGCAATGTCTTTCTTGAGCTTAAACCCATTGAGAACCTGACCATACGCTCTTCCTACGGTATTGATGCCTGGTTTGGCAGCGGCCGTTCATGGAGCCCTGTTTATGCCCTGGGCACACTTTATACAAATCCACAGGATGGTGTGAACCAGAATATGTATTTCGGCAATAACTGGACCTTATCCAATACCATTACCTATGATAATGTATTTGGTGATCACAGGATAACAGCCCTGGCAGGTAATGAGCTGTATAGAAACCAGGTCAACAGGGAAGTTGGCGGGTATATGGCTGATACCAGGTTCTATGATCCCGACTTTGCCTACCTTAATAATGTAGATAAAAGTGATATCAACTCTATCAGTACCTGGGGAGCCGACTGGGCCGCTGGTGGTGGTGGACTGATGTCTTATATCGGAAGGGTGCAGTATGACTTCCAGGAAAAATATCTTATCTCAGCTACCATTCGTGCTGATGGTTCATCAAATTTTGCCGAAGGTAAGAGATGGGGTATATTTCCATCCGTTTCAACAGGATGGATAATCTCCGAGGAAAACTTTATGGCCTCATTGACAGATATCCTGAACTTTGCAAAGCTGAGAGCCAGCTGGGGACAGAATGGTAACGAGGCAATAAGTAACTTTATATACAGCTCAACCATAGCTTATATAAGCCCGGGTTATTTCTTTGGTGACACAAAGCCAGTGTCGAATGCCACAGCTATCCCGGCCAGAGTGACAAACCCGGATGTGACATGGGAGACATCAGAACAGTTGAATATAGGTGTTGACACCAGGCTGTTCAATTCGCAGATGCAGTTTACCTTCGACTGGTACAGGAAGCTGACAAAGGACTGGCTGGTTATAGCACCTATACTCGGAACATCGGGTGCCGACGCTCCATGGATAAACGGAGGAGATATAATGAATACTGGTATTGAGCTTACTGCTGGCTGGAATGATAACATCGGTGACCTGAAGTTTGGAATAACATTTTCAGGAGCACATAACCGCAACGAGGTCACACGTATTGCCAATGCAGACGGTGTGATACATGGACCGCCTCATGTGCTGGCCCAGGGAACGGCAGCCATCTCAAGAGTCGAAGTGGGTAAACCGATAGGATTCTTCTATGGCTACCAGACAGACGGTATACTGCAGAACCAGGATGAAGTGGATGCCTGGCTCACTCCCGAAGGAGAGCTTTATTTCAGTGACCAGAGACCCGGGGACATTAAGTTCGTCGATCAGAACAATGATGGTGTTATCGACGAAGAGGATAAGGTGATGCTTGGTGATCCCAATCCTGATTTTGAGCTTGGTATGCAGCTGCATGCAGAGTATAGTGGGATCTATGTCGATGCTACCCTTACCGGCCGCTTTGGAATGCAGGTGATGAGATCTTACAGATCTTTCTCCGACAGGTTCGACCAGAACTATACAACAGATATCTTTAACCGCTGGCACGGGGAAGGTACATCAGACCGTATACCACGTCTGAGCTCATCATCCCACAGGAATACAAACTTTATTTCAGATATTTATATGCATGATGCAGACTATTTGAGAGTCAGTAATCTGACGCTGGGTTACAACTTTGACCGTTTGCTCTCAAATATTACCGCCGTCTCAAATGCCAAAGTATATGTGGCCTTTAAGAACCTTTACACATTTACGAAATATGACGGAATGGATCCTGAAGTAAGTTTTGGCCATGATGCAAGCTGGGCCTCAGGTGTTGACCTGGGACTCTATCCTCAGGCCAGGACGGTGATGTTTGGTTTAAGTATCTCTTTTTAAATAGAAAAAACTAAAGACAAATGAAGAAGATAATTTATATAATTTCTGTTACACTTCTGGTTTTCGTTTCCAGTTGTGGAGAAGACTTTTTGGATACAAGAAATTTGTATGAAAAAAGTCTGGAGAACTTCTACAGCAGGCCCCAGGATATCAATGAGGCCATGGCTGGGGTTTATCATGCATTGTATACCCCGGGTGTGCACAGCATGGAGGGACTGGCAGCTAACCTGCTATCGGATATGATGCTTGGAGGCGGCGGACCTGATGATAAGTCGGCTAAAAGAGTTGACAGGTTCGAAGACCCGGAAGAAGACACTTATCACGACCTGTGGAAGATGTCATATAACGGTATCTACCGGGCTAATACAATAATTGAGAAAGTGCAGGAAGCTGACTACTCTGATGACTTTTTTACAGAAGCTGAGGCCACTGAGTTTAAAAACCAGGCCATAGGTGAAGCTTACTTCATGAGGGCTTTCTACTATTTCCGTATGGCTAAGTTTTTCGGTGGAGTGCCACTGATACTTGCTGTGGATGCCCCACGTGATGTGCCAAGAGCCTCTTTTACCGAGACATTCGCGCAGATTGCCTCTGACCTGAAAATGGCCATTGAGACACTGCCGGTGAAAGCTTTTACAGCCATACCGGAAGACCGTTACGGACATGCCAACAGGTGGGTAGCCCAGGCTTATATGGGCAGGGCCTTTCTCTTTTACACAGGCTATATGACAAATATCGAGGGAGTGGCAACAACTGATCTGCCGCTTGCCGGTGAGGGTGAAGGATCACTCTCATCAAGCCAGGTGGCAGCCTATCTTGAAGACTGTATAGATAACAGCGGATATGAGCTGGCAGATGATTTCAGGAACCTGTGGCCATACTCATACGTTAATGAGAGTGCCGGTGAAGTGGTGCTGCCATGGGCCGAGGACAATAACCTTTACTGGGTCGGGCAGGACGGACACTCTCCAAGATTCGGATCGGGAAACTTTGAAACTATGTTCGCCATAAGGTATGCCTTCGGTGACTGGGACTATGGCCAGTACTATAATAACAGGATGCCCCTGTTCTTTGGCCTGCGTGATAACTCACTGGTGCCCTTCGGACAGGGCTGGGGCTGGGGACCTGTAAATCCCAACCTCTGGAATAACTGGGATGACGCTGATCCCAGGAAACAGGGCTCCATACTCGAGCTGGGCAGTGCCGAGCAGGGCACCGAGAACTATGAAGGCGATAAGGGAGACCATGAAACAGGTTTTTTCAATAAGAAGTACACAACCATACAGCATGATGGTGATGATGGTCTGGCCGGTATGTTCTACTATCTCTATGATATAAGTAATAATGATATGCAGTTATGGGCTGCACAGGATTTCTACCTGATGCGCTTTGCCGATGTACTGCTTATGCATTCGGAGATAACAGAAACGGCTGACGGTATCAATGCTGTGCGTGAGCGTGCAGAACTTGTACCCGTAGGAGCCTATTCCATTGAGGCGCTCAAAGAGGAAAGACTGCATGAATTTGCTTTCGAAGGATTACGCTGGTTTGACCTGGTGCGCTGGGGCGATGTAAATACCGCCTTTGACTATGTGCTGGATGTGAGGAACTCAGGTGTGGATGCCCAGTACAGCGTTACTTACAGGCCTGAAACAAAGGGATTAGTGCCGATACCGGAAACAGAAGTGAGGCTCTCCAACGGGGCCTATGAACAAAATCCCGGATGGTAAATAAAAAGATGATAATTTTAAAAATCAGAATTATGAAAAACAGAATAATATTAAGTCTTTTTATCGGTCTGCTTGCACTGGGATTCTTCTCATGTGAGCCAATAGCCGAAAGAGACGAGCTGAAAAATGTTACCGATGTGGAGGGTGTACAGCTGGAAGCGGTGCAGAGCACCACCGGCGGTAACGAGATAACACTCAATATGACGACACCGGGGATTACCGGTTACTGGGATTATAATCTTGGTGAAGCACTGACAAACAAGATTACAATTATCTATCCCATACCAGGAACCTCAACCTTTACCTTTACAGGAACCCTGGGAGCGGAATTTTTTACCAAGACAGTTGATGTGCAGATCGATACCCTTGACCATCCTCTTGATCAGGACTGGTACGACCTGGTTAGTGAGAATACGGCTGACGGGAAGACATGGGTCTTTGACGGTGTTGGTGGTGACGACCGCCTGTGGTGGTTTATGTCGCCTCCCAATGACCCCGATTCATGGGCCACGGCATGGTGGAACGCGGGCGGCACATGTTGCCCTCCTCCTGATGTTGATGGAAAAATGGTATTTGACCTTGATGGTGCCGCTAATTATCATTACTACTCAGGTCCGGGTGCTACCCCGGTGACAGGAAGCTTTGTGCTTGATGTTGACAATCAGATACTGCAGATTGACGGTGCTCAGATGCTGGGACAGATAGAAGGCGGAGGAGGTGATATAGGTAATGCTGACGGATTATATCAGATTATCGAACTTACAGAGGAGAAGCTGGTACTGTATACACCATGGAACAGCTGGGAAACAGGCTGGACATTCGTGTTTAAGCCTGCAGAATAAAATGTACTTTGATTTGGATTAGTTAGTAAATAGCGGAAGGATTATGTTTTGGTTAACTATTTTGGGAACTTTTCAGAAGGTAGGAATATAATCCTCTTAAGAGAGCCCTGTATTTAGGAGCAGGGCTCTCTTTTTCTCTTTTTCCGGACACATTAAAAATCTACCGGGATATGATGAAGTCATTTTCTCTATTGTCATGTTTTGCCCTTTTTTTGAGCCTGACAGCTTTGTCATTCAGCTCATGCAAAAAAGAAGTATATGCTGAATTTACACCCGACTTCACTTATGAATACAGGGATGATAATCCTAATACAGTCAGGTTTGTCAATACAACCACGGGGGAGCATAAGTATATACAGTGGGATTTTGGCAATGGTGAACAAACAGCCAGGCAGCCTGCCAGTAAACTAAGCTACTCAGCTTTTTATCCCCTTAAGGGTCAGTATACAGTGGAACTGACAGTATGGGGTGTCAGTGGCAGGGAAGATGACAGGAAATCAGTTGCAAAAACGGTGAGTATTGAAAATAGTGAACCTGTGCCGGATTTTGAGTACCATGTAATTGAAGATTCTGCCAATTATGTGAGATTGACTGATATCAGCACCGGCGATTATGAAAGTATAATATGGAGATACCCCGGACGTGAGTATCATGGTGTTCCGGGGGAAGAAAGGGTAATATACCTCGCCATGGGAGCCAGCTACGATATCGAACTTGAGATACGCAGGGATAATATAATAAGATCGCTAAGCAGGGAGGTAGTGATATCTGATGATGATCCTGATTACCTTGATCATTACCGTCCTGTATGGTCGGATGAGTTTGACGGTGATACTATAGATAATTCAAAATGGGTTCACGAAACAGGTGATCATGGCTGGGGTAACCAGGAACTGCAGGATTATACCGACGGCCTTAATACATCGGTCTCGGACGGTCGCCTTAAAATAACTGCACGTAAGACAGCCAGCGGCCAGGATGCAGGCGACTACACTTCCTCAAGGATAAACAGCCTTGAAAGTTTTACATATGGCAGGTTCGAGGTGAGGGCAAAGATGCCGGAATATAAGGGACCGGGACTCTGGCCTGCAATATGGATGCTGGGACGGTCAATACAGGAGGGAACATCATGGCCCCTGTGTGGGGAGATTGATATAATGGAATATGTAAGCTGGAACCCGGATCATTTCAGTTGCGCCATTCATACGGAAAGCAATAACCATGTGGAGGGTAATGCTATTACATCCGGACATATATCACTGCCCGGTGTGGAGGAGGAGTTTCATACTTACGGGTTGATATGGACATATACCGGGTTGAAATTTTACCTTGACAGTCCTGATAATATTATTATGAACTACCGGCGTCCGGGTGTATATAACAGTGATAACTGGCCTTTCGATAAGCCCTTCTATTTTCTTTTTAATATAGCTGTGGGCGGATTGTACGGGGGAGTGGAAGGTGTTGATGATTCTGTTTTTCCGGCAGTGATGGAAATAGATTATGTACGTGTCTACCAGCTTGAGTAGGCGATAACTATTATAATGAAAACGATATTCTTATATAGCCTTTATATCTTATTGATGGCGCTCATGAGTTGTGCAGGAAAGAACAGTGATAATACTGCTTCCCCAATAGAAAACAGGGTGGATGAGATACTCTCACAGATGACACTCAGAGAGAAGATAGGACAGATGAACCAGCTTAATTCCCCGGGATCTGTAACAGGGGATATGGTATCATTGATAAGCACAGGCCAGCTTGGTTCGGTCTTAAACGAAGCAAACCCGGAAATAATCAATGAGATGCAGCGTATAGCCCTGGAAGAAAGCCCCCACGGAATACCTCTCCTTTTTGCCCGGGATGTGATACATGGTTTTAAGACTATCTTTCCCATACCACTGGGACTGGCATCATCATTTAACACCGGCCTGGTAAAGACATGTTCTGAGATTGCAGCCTCAGAGGCATGGTCAGCAGGTATAAACTGGACTTTTGCCCCCATGATAGATATTGTGCGTGATCCGCGCTGGGGACGTGTGGCGGAAAGTTTTGGCGAAGACCCGTACCTGGTCTCAGAACTGGGTGTTGCAGTAATAAAAGGATTCCAGGGTGATGATCTCTCAGCTGAAAATACTCTTATTGCCTGTGCAAAGCATTTTGCAGGATACGGTGCATCAGAGGGGGGAAGGGATTATAATTCAACCCTTATACCGCCCAGGGAGCTGCATGATATATACCTGCCACCGTTCAGGGCAGCCGTGGATGCGGGTGTCAGAACATTTATGCCCGGCTTTAATGACCTTGACGGAGTGCCTGCCACCGGCAATGCTTACCTGCTGCGAGAGGTGCTGCGCGATCAATGGAAATTTGACGGCTTCGTGGTAAGCGACTGGGAATCGACATATGAACTTATTGATCATGGCTTTGCTGCTGATGAGAAGGCGGCCGCATACCGGGCTGTGAAGGCCGGTGTAAATATGGAGATGGCGGCAGGCACATACAGTGATAATATTGCAGACCTGGTTGAGCAGGGGCTGCTTGATGAGCCGCTTATTGACCGGGCGGTAAGGGAGATATTGCGTGTTAAGATGGAGCTCGGGCTCTTCGATAATCCTTATATACCAGCCGGTAAACAGAATAACTTCGGAGGACCATTCAATATGGAGATTGCCCGTAAGGCTGCCGGGCAGAGCATGGTACTGCTGAAGAATGAAAAAAATATACTTCCCCTGCAGGAGGGGACAAAGATCGCCCTTATAGGTCCTATGGCCAACGAGATGTATGAGCAGCTGGGTACATGGAACTTTGACGGCGACTCATCACTTACTGTTACCCCCCTGGAAGCCCTGAGGGAGAGAGCAGGAGATGACAGGGTCCTTTTTACAAAAGGCTTGCGCAACAGCAGGGATAAAAACAGGGACGGCTTCCGTGAAGCATACTCGATGGCTTCTGCTTCCGATATTATTGTTTTCTGTGCCGGTGAAGAAGCTATAATCACAGGTGAGGCTCATTCGCGTGCCTTCCTTGACCTGCCCGGGGCACAGGATGAACTAATAAAAGAACTTCACAAAACAGGAAAGCCTGTCGTCCTTGTGATACTTGCGGGCCGGCCCCTTACCATCGGTGAGGTGTCTGAATATGCGGATGCCGTTATCTATGCCTGGCATCCCGGAACCATGGGTGGTGCAGCACTGGCAGATATACTCTATGGAGATATTAATCCATCCGGCAAGCTGCCGGTGACCTTTCCGAAAACAGAAGGGCAGATACCTCTCTATTATAACCATAAAAATACAGGGCGACCGGTGATGCCTGATGAATGGGTGCATATTGACGATATACCGGAAAAAGCATTCCAGACATCACTGGGTAACACTTCACATTATATTGATGCCGGATACGAGCCTCTTTATCCCTTTGGCTACGGTCTGTCATATACCACCTTTGAGTACAGTGATCTTAAAGCTGACAGGCCTGCGCTGGACCCGGGTGATACCCTCACGATTGACTTTCTGATGACCAATACAGGTGAGCGCAGCGGTGAGGAGACAGCCCAGCTCTATATAAGGGACCCTGTGGGTAATGTTACACGTCCGGTAAGAGAACTGAAAGGCTTTAAAAGAGTGCATTTGGAGGCAGGCGAGAGTAAGCGTGTCACCTTTATGCTGCCAGCCCGCAGCCTGGCTTTTCATGATGTGAATATGAAATATATTGTGGAACCGGGTGAGTTTCATGTATGGGTGGGAGG
Source organism: Bacteroidales bacterium (assembly GCA_041685495.1). Classification (GTDB taxonomy): domain Bacteria; phylum Bacteroidota; class Bacteroidia; order Bacteroidales; family VadinHA17; genus UBA9300. The sequence continues at coordinate 15,710 of JAWLFR010000014.1, read as the reverse complement.
CGACTCCAACGCAGCACTTAAGACTAAATTCACAATTAAGAATAAAAAATGAAAAAATCAAAAACATATATCTACCGTGTATCATTGATAGTGGCCCTTGGTGGCTTTCTTATGGGCTTTGACGCTTCAGTGATATCAGGTGTGGTCAGGTTTATAGAGATGGATTTTGACCTTACAAAACTGCAGCTGGGATGGGCTGTCAGCTCGCTGACACTCACATCAACACTGGCCATGGTGGTTTCCGGTCCGCTGAGCGATCGCTATGGCAGGCGCATGGTTCTCAGGGTGGCAGCAACATTATATGGTGTCTCAGCCGTGGCTTCTGCCCTGGCACCGACATATGGTGTGCTGGTGACAGCAAGGATGCTGGGTGGACTGGGAGTGGGTGCCTCACTGATAACAGCACCCATGTATATAGCCGAGATATCACCTGCAAAGGTAAGGGGGACAATGGTGTCGTTTAACCAGCTGAATATAGTTCTGGGTATATCAGTCGCATTCTTTACCAATTATCTTATTCTGCAGATGGGGAATGAACCGTCTGATCTGGTAAGCGCCCTGGGGATAGATAAGCATAACTGGAGATGGATGCTTGGACTGGAAACATTACCCGCCCTGGCTTATTTCTTCCTGCTCTTCACTGTTCCCGAAAGTCCGAGATGGCTGGCAATGAAAGGACGCGAAAAGGAAGCCCTTAATATACTTGAGAGGGTAAGCGGCACAGGGCAGGCACAGGCTACCCTGGCTTTGCTGAAAGAAAACCTCGAAAAGGATAAAGACAGGAAATCAAGACCCGTCAAAGACCTGTTCCAGCCGGCATTGAGACTGGTACTGCTGATAGGTATAGTGGTGGCTATAACACAGCAGATAACGGGAATAAATGCGGTCTTTTTCTATGCCCCCGTGATCTTTGAACAGACAGGTATAGGTACTGACGCATCATTCTCCCAGGCTATACTTGTGGGATTAACCAACTTGGTGTTTACTGTGCTTGCGATGTGGCTTATAGACAGACTGGGCCGTAAATTGCTCCTGGTTGTAGGCCTCTCCGGTATAGTGATTTGCATGAGCCTGCTATCCGCCGGCTTCGCTAAGGCCACCTATAAGCTTGAAGCGGATGATGTTGCGGTGCTCAAAGAGAAAATAGAAAGTCCGCACTGGTATAAATTACAGGATATCAATTATAACAGCGACCTGAGTTTTAAAAAAGCTGTCTCCAGGAACCTGGGGGAAGATGTCCTGCTGAAATATGAGAGTGACTTTTTGCACAGGGCCATTAATATTAATCCATGGCTTGTACTGATGGGAATAATAGGCTTTGTGGCTTCATTCGCTGTATCGATAGGACCTGTGATGTGGGTCCTGTTCTCGGAACTCTTCCCTAACTGGATACGAGGTGTGGCTATATCCTTTGTGGGCTTTATTAATTCAGCCGTGAGCTTCCTGGTGCAGCTGGTCTTTCCGTGGGAGCTGGCTAACCTGGGTAGTTCAGTGACATTCCTTATCTATGGTGTTTTTGGTGCCCTGGGTTTGATCTTTGTTATCTTTGTACTGCCTGAGACAAAAGGTAAAACACTGGAAGAGCTTGAGATAATACTGGCAAAAAAACGTAACTAAACTATATGAAGATGAAAGAAATAAAGAGATTATTATTACCTGTTGTACTGATCCTGGTACTGCTGTATGCCTGTGATAATGCAGGCTCACAAAAAGAAGATGGTCCTGCCAGGGTTGAAATGAAAGAAAAAAAGGGAGTCTACAGATTATATGTTGACGGTAAAGAGTTCTTTGTAAAAGGTGCCGGACTGGAGTTTGGTAATATTGAGGCACTGGCAGCACACGGAGCTAACTCATTCAGAACCTGGCGCACGGATAATGGAAAGGTCAGCGGCATGGAGGTGCTTGATGCAGCACATGAGAACGGACTTATGGTTATGATGGGTATTGAAGTAGGCAGGGAACGCCATGGCTATAACTATAATGATACCGCCTGGGTGGCAGAGCAGAAGGAAGATATAAAAAGGCAAGTGATGGAATTGAAAGACCATCCGGCCTTGCTGGGCTGGGGCATAGGTAATGAATTAAACCTGAGGTATACAAATCTTAAAGTATGGGATGCCGTGAATGATATTGCTAAAATGATACATGAGATTGACGGTAACCATGTTACAACCACTATGCTGGCCGGTATAGGCAGGGAAGAGGTGGAGTATTTAACACTTAACTGCCCTGATATAGACTTTCTCAGCTTCCAGTTTTATGGTGATATAGAAAATCTTGCCACACGGATTGATGAAGCAGGGTATGAAGGACCGTACCTTATCACCGAATGGGGAGCTACTGGACACTGGGAAGTGCCGTTAACACCCTGGGGTGCTCCCATTGAGCAGAGCTCCAGTGAGAAGGCTGATGCAGTGAAGAGAAGGTATAAAAATGCTATACTGGCAGACAGCTCCATGTGCATGGGCTCTTATGTTTTTCTGTGGGGACAGAAACAGGAGCGTACACCCACATGGTACGGACTGTTTACAGAAGACGGAAGGGAGACTGAAGCAATTGACGTTATGCATTATTACTGGACAGGGGAGTGGCCTGACAACCGCGCCCCTGAGATAAGCAGCGCCACCATAAACGGACAGGACAGGTATGCCGGTATAATGCTGGAAGCCGGCTCGCAGAATGAGGCCCTGGTTGATTTTTCAGATCCCGATGGCGACAGCCTGGAGATAGAATGTCTTATTATGGAAGAAGCCACCGAGCTTAGCGATGGTGGCGATTTTGAACCCACTCCCGATGTGGTGGAAACTGATCTAAGCCATAATGAGAAAGGGGAGATATCATTTTCAGCTCCCTCAGAAAAAGGTGAATACCGGCTGTTTATTTATATAAGGGATAAGCATAACCACGTAGCCACGGTTAATATTCCCTTTAAGACAATATATGAATAAAAGCCTGCCCCCCAGAACCGGAAGGAAAGAACGGAAAAGTGTCAGCCGGAGACAGCTTGTGCCCGGCTGACCCTATGATAAGGGGATATTTCCATGGTAACGGGAAGGCTCTCTTATAAGTTGTAAAAATATACGGGCAGACGCAGGCACTAATTAAAAACAGGAGGAGGTATAATTGCAGGATAATATCTATACGGGAAATCAGAAACTGCAGAGGGCAGGTGAACAGATATCAGGCAGCCTGGTGCATCTCGAAGGGGAGCAGTATTACCTTATTGAAAATTATGATCTGATGAACCCTTTCCTGATGGCCATAGTCAGTAACTCTGACCACTGGATGTATATTTCAAGCAGCGGGGGACTCACGGCGGGGCGGCGTAAGCCTGATAATGCCATATTTCCTTATTATACAGACGACAAAATACATGAATCATATAGCACCACAGGAAGTAAAACGATTATACTGGCAGGCGGCAGGGATAAGAAGATGTTGTGGGAACCCTTTTCAGACCGTTACCGCGGTATCTATAAAATAAGACGTAAGCTGTATAAGCATGTCACGGGAAACAGGGTAATATTTGAGGAGGAGAATGAAGACCTGCATCTTAGCTACCGATACTCGTGGATGAACAGTGACAGCTATGGCTGGATAAAGAAAGGCTGCCTGGTAAATAATGCGGGGCAGGCCGTTTCCTTATCCGTTCTTGATGGTGTAAGGAATATACTGCCTTACGGGGTAAGCCAGATGATGCAGAGCACCATGAGTACACTGCTTGATGCTTATAAGAAGAATGAGATGTATATGCCAGCCGGACTGGGTGTCTACAGGCTGTCATCAATACCTGTCGACCGGGCCGTGCCAAGTGAAGCCCTGAAATGCACAAGCGTATGGTCAGCAGGATATAAGCCCTCATCAGTGCTGCTAAGCAACAGGCAGCTGGAGGATTTTGCCAGGGGAAAAGCTGTTGCCACGGAAAAAGAAACCAAAGCCCTTAAAGGATGTTATTTTACCGTGGCTGACTTTGTTCTTGAGCCTCATGAATCAGTAAATAATTATTATGTGCTGGAAACGGAACAGGATGCCTGTGGTATAGAGGAGTTAATACCAATGCTCAGTGATGGCGGTGGACTGCCGGCCATGCTGGAGGAAGATGTGGCGGGGGGAACGGCCGGACTGACAGATCTTGCTGGCATGGCTGATGGTTTACAGGAGACGGATGACAGCATGACGGGCATACGTCACTTCTCCAATGTGCTTTTTAATTGTATGCGTGGTGGACTGTTTGAGGATGATTATAATATAAGGAAAGAATACTATGTAAGGCATATTGAACGCTTTAATAGCATACTGGCTGGTAAATACAGGAGCTGGCTGGAAAAACTGCCTGAAGACCTGACACTGGATGAGCTGATGCAAAAAGCAAAGGACAGCGGTGATGCTGACCTGCTGAGGCTCACCCTTGAATACCTGCCTCTTAGCTTCAGCAGGCGCCACGGTGATCCCAGTCGCCCATGGAACAGGTTCGATATACGCCTGAAAGAGGATGACGGAAGCATGTCACAGAGCTACCAGGGCAACTGGAGGGATATCTTCCAGAACTGGGAAGCCCTGGCCCTGTCTTATCCCGGATTCCTGCCTTCAATGATATCAAGGTTCCTCAACAGCTCAACAGCTGATGGTTATAATCCATACAGGATAAGCAGTGATGGTATAGACTGGGAGGTGCCGGAAAAGGATAATCCATGGTCACATATAGGTTACTGGGGCGACCACCAGGTAATATACCTTCTCAGATTACTGGAGCTGAGCCGCTGCTTTATGCCTCAGCAGCTGGATGAGTGGCTGGACCAGCGGATATTCTCTTATGCAAATGTGCCTTACAGGATAAAAGATATTGATGATATAATAAATGATCCCTATGAAACAATTGTTTTTGAGGACGAGAAAAACAGGGAGATAGAAAAGCTGGTTGCTAAGACGGGTGCAGACGGTAAAATGGTGTATGATAAGAAGGGAGACCTTATAAAAGCTTCTTTCACCGAAAAGATAATTCTTACAGTGCTTACCAGGATTGTCAATATGATACCCGGTGCAGGTATATGGATGAATACCCAGAGACCCGAGTGGAATGATGCTAATAATGCCCTTGTAGGTGACGGTGCCTCAATGGTGACACTGTATTATTTGCGACGGATGCTGTCTTTTCTTATTGATCTGTACGATAATGCCGGTAATGAGATATTCTCTGTGAGGGAGGAGCTTTCTGAGCTGTTTGAAAATGTTTGTGATATACTGATGAAACACAGGGATAGTAAGGGGGAGCAGGAGGAAAGTCTGCGACGGATAATAACCCATAGCCTGGGGAAGGCAGGAACGGATTACCGCCGAAAGGTATATAAGGGTTTTTCCGGCAGTTTTGCCGAAAAGAATAAAAAGCGCCTGCTTGACTTTTTCAGGCTGGTGGAAGAGTATATCGATAAAGATATAAGCATCAACAGGCGGTCTGACGGTTTGTATAATGCCTATAACCTGGTCAGCATTGAACAGGAGAGTATTGATATCATCCCCTTGCAGATGATGCTGGAAGGTCAGGTTGCCCTGCTGAGCAGTGGCGTACTTGATCCCGGTGAGGCTGCCACCCTTATTGAAAGTATGTATGAGAGTGCACTCTACAGGGCCGACCAGGACAGTTTCATGCTGTACCCCGATGCTGAACTGAAATCTTTCAGGGAGATGAATGTTATCAGTGATAAGGATGTTTCATCATCACATCTGCTGAAAAAGCTGGCAGATGATGGTAACACCTCCATTATAAAAAAAGATATAAGGGGTAAGTACCATTTTAACGGTAGGTTTACCAGGGCTGAAGACCTTAAGGAGGCGCTTGACAAGCTGCCGGCAGCATATAAGAAACTTGTGGAGAAAGAAAAAGAATTGATTGCCGGCATCTTTGAGTCTGTGTTTAACCATAAAATGTTTACAGGCCGCAGCGGTTCCTTTTTTAAATATGAGGGACTGGGCAGCATCTACTGGCATATGGTTTCAAAGCTGCTGCTGACGGCCGGTGAATATGTGGTACGGGCAGACAGGGAAGGATGTGATATGGATATCACCGGCAGGCTTGCCCGTCTGTATTACAGGCTTAGATCCGGTATTGGAGCCGATAAACAGCCCTCTGAATACGGAGCATTCCCTGTTGATCCCTATTCCCATACACCATCAATGATGGGGGCACAGCAGCCGGGAATGACAGGGCAGGTCAAGGAAGATATTATCTCACGCCAGATTGAGCTGGGCATACGGGTTGATGATGGATGCCTGTCTTTCAGACCTTTATTACTAAGAAGGAAAGAGTTTGCAGACGATGAATACGGCAGGGGAAGCCTGCGCTTTACCTGTTGCCATACTCCCGTCAGGTATCTTACCGGGACAAATGAATCATTGCAGGTGATGTTGTCAGACGGTCAAAATATTGATTATGAAGATCTTAGTCTTGATAAAAAGATGAGCAGGGAACTGTTTATGCGGACAGGCCTGGTTGAGCGTATTGATGTAACATTGCCGGAAGAACGGCTGCTGAAACTATAATATTTTTATACTATCAACAGAAATAATCTGCTATTATGGAAAGAATAATTATTAATGTAATTGCTCTGACAATCGTGATGTCAGTAAACCTCAGCGCACAGTTAAACAGCGTGCAGACAGAAGAGAGGATAGAAGAAATTATTCAGCAACTGACACTTGAAGAAAAGGTCAGGATGTGCCATGCACAGTCAAAATTCAGCTCTCCGGGAGTGGAACGCCTGGGTATACCGGAATTATGGATGTCGGACGGTCCCCACGGGGTAAGGGCCGAGATTGAATGGGACAGCTGGAATTATGCCGGGTGGACCAATGATTCGTGCACTGCCTTTCCCGCGCTTACCTGCCTGGCAGCATCCTTTAATCCTGACCTGGCATACCGCTATGGGGTGGCCGTAGGTGAAGAGGCCCGGTACAGGCGTAAGGATGTCCTTCTCGGTCCGGGTGTGAATATCTACCGCACACCCCTTAACGGGAGGAATTTTGAATATATGGGCGAAGACCCTCATCTGGCCTCCGGCATGGTGGTGCCTTATATAAAAGGAGTGCAGACAAATGGTGTGGCTGCATGTGTAAAGCATTATGTGCTTAATAACCAGGAGACAAGGCGTAATAATATAAGTGTTGACCTGAGCGACCGTGCATTGCATGAGATATACCTGCCGGCTTTTAAGGCCGCCGTAACGGAAGCCAATGTATGGGCAGTGATGGGCTCATATAACAAATACCGGGGTCAGTACTGTACTCATAATGAGGTGCTGGTTAATGATATACTGAAGGGCGAGTGGAACTTTGACGGCGTGCTGATATCTGACTGGGCATCAACCCATGATACGAGGGAGGCCGCGCTTTACGGGCTTGATATAGAGATGGGCACCGGCTCCGACGGCCTTACTTATTCACTGACAAACGCCTATGATAATTATTACCTGGCCCTGCCATTCCTGCAGATGATTAAGAAGGGAGAGATAGATGAATCAGTGCTTGATGATAAAGTTCGGCGAATACTGCGCCTGATGTTCCGGACAACGATGGATAAGGACAGACCCTTTGGTTCCAAAGGCAGCCAGGCTCATTTTGATATAGCCAGGGAAGTGGCGCAGCAGGGCATAGTGTTGCTTAAGAATGGCGGCAGCTTTTTTCCCCTTACCGCCGCATCCGGTACCCGGATAGCTGTTATCGGGGAGAATGCCACACGCAGCATGAGTGAGGGAGGAGGCTCATCAGAGCTGAAACCTATTTATGAAATTTCTCCCCTGCAAGGTATAAAGGAGAGGTTTGGCGATGCTGTCATAGAGCACTCGAAGGGCTATGCTTCCGGTCCGCCCGTCTATGGTTATGTAAGGCCCTCAGAACTGGATGCCGATTCACTCAGGAAGGCCGCCGTGGAGCTTGCCGGACGATCTGATATAGTGTTGTTTATCGGTGGTCTGAACAAGAATCATAAACAGGATTGCGAGAATGGCGACAGGGAGGGACTGGGACTGCCTTTTGGTCAGGATGAGCTGATAAGTGAGATACTGGCTGTAAACAGTAATGTTGCTGTTATACTGTTAAGCGGTAATGCCATGGCTATGCCCTGGATAGATGATGTCAGATGTGTAATGCAGTCATGGTACCCGGGCAGTGAAGGAGGGCGGGCCATTGCAGACATTATCTCCGGTGATGTGAATCCCTCGGGTAAATTGCCTTTTACCTTTCCCGTGAAGCTTGAGGATAACGGTGCCCATGCCTTTGATGCGCTGTCCTACCCGGGCATTGACGATAAGCAGGTATATAAGGAAGATATATTCGTAGGGTACAGGTGGCACGATATTAAGGAGATTAATCCCCTGTTCGAATTCGGATACGGACTGTCATATACAAGCTTTAATATTGCCGCAGCAGAAACGGATAAACAGGCCTATTCATCTTATGATAATATTGCAGTGACGGTGGAAATTGAGAATACAGGCGACAGGGAAGGGGCAGAGGTGATACAGGTGTATTCCCATCATATTAATGCGCCGGTGCCAAGACCCGTGAAAGAACTGAAGGCCTTTGCCAGGGTGAACCTGAAGCCCGGGGAGAAGAGAACGATGCGTATGGATATACCGGTCCGGTCCCTGGCCTATTATGATGAAGAGCTTGAAGCATGGAGCGCAGGGGAAGGTAAATATGATTTGCTTGTTGGCGCGTCATCCAGGGATATAAAGGAGAAGCTGATAATAAGGGTTCATTAAGCTATAATCCGGAATAAATAATAACTGTATAAGCGTAGTGTCTTTGGAGAATAATTTTTATTGACTTAATATTTTTACCATTCACAACGGATAGAATAAAATATTAGTTACTTTTATGCTATTGAACCATCAGGGTGATCATGATGTTTAGATAAAAAAACTTTATTATGCAACCACTGATTGATATTAAGACAAAGAAGGATATACCCGCGGAATTCCATGGCAGCGCTGTTGAATTATTCCTTGAGTATCATAATCTCGGACGCAAGCTTGATGTTCATAAAAAGGCTGAACTGCTGATAGGTATGTGCATGGACAGCCGGCTGGTATTGAATATCCCCGCCAATTTTGCGTATGTGCTGCGTACAGGGGGTGCCAATATGCGCGACCTGGAGTTTAATATTTCCTATGCCATTGCCGTTGAGGATATTAAATATATAATAGTCCTGGGACACACAAACTGTGCAATGATAAATCTTATGTCAAAAAAGGATGAGTTTATCAGGGGGCTTGTGGACTCCGGGGGATGGGAGAAATATCTTGCCGAAGAGCATTTTTACCAGTCAGAGCCTGTGTTTGAGATAAAGAACGAAGTGGATTTTGTTATTAAAGAGACCAAAAGGCTGAGACTGAAATACAGGAATGTTACCGTTGTGCCAATGATTTACAGGGTTAAGAATAACAAAATCTATATTATCGGGGAATAAACCTATATAATTGCCTGATCCATTCTTCCCTGTTATTAACGGTAAAATCATATTCAGCATTATCCAGGGTTATTACCCGGAGACCGTTATCAGCTATTTTAGCTGTTTTTCTGGGAACTATCTCTTTGATATCTTTCAGGTCAATGCTTTCCTGGCCTCGCTGCAAATTATACCTGTGCGGGCTGAATATTAATCTTTTATCTGTAAGGACTAATTTGCCGCCAACGGCATTCATCCTGCTGCGGAAAAGGTTTGCCCCTTCTTCAAAAATTATCTTCTCCCCCTCCCTCAACTCCGGGGTTTTTATCCCTGCCAGCAGCATGGGGGCTAATAACTCCATCAGGAAAGGGAAGCCCAGACCGAACAGAACGCCGAAAAGCACAACCTGGAGTAGAAGGTCTTTTATTTCCTCATAGCCCCTGGCAATACCTACAGGCACTGCTATCAATCCATAAACCACCATTGTTAAAGCAGCGATAAGCAATCTTTGCTTCCAGTTTAATCTTTTCATAAGGCAGGTACGATTATTTCATAATCATTATAATCAGCCTGTATGTTTATTAAGGGTCAAAGCATCACGCTGTAATTATCAACCCTGGTTAAATGGTAAAGTCAAGGTTAAGATCTGTCAGCACCTTATCGGCGGGCTTTGATGTTTTCTTATCCCAACCCCGTGATTCATAGTATTCATCAAGGTTCTCATTGAACTCATCCCGTTCAACTATAGCGCCTTTATGATCGCCGTAGGTGAATTCATTATTAAAGAACTTTTCAGGTATGGTATCGTCCTTTCTCCTGAATCCTTCCCTGTAATTAAACATCTTTTCCACGGTGAAGATGCGTGTACCTGCCTTATTGAATTCTTCCTCTGTCCATTCGAGTCCCGTTATAGCCGACAGTATATGCCGGTAATGAACTTCGTCCCTGTACCATGATGATGCAAAGCTGCAGGCACCCAGTGAGTCGCGCAGGCAGGCTCCGTCCTGTCCGCTCGTATTACCACCGTTCATATGACAGGCACCCCTGTTGGATGTGGCATAGGTGATGGTCCAGTATGATGAATTTACTGGCACATTCCATGCCGCCAGCTCATGGCCCTTTACATGTATGGCATATTTCTCCGTTCCTTTGCCTATTGCCTTTGACAGCTCTTTTACTCCGTGACCTGCCAGTTTGCCAATACCTTCCCTGTATGTTATCCTGCGCATCATCTCCAGTGATGATTCCACATCCCCCCATCTCAGGTCCAGACCGTCAAGGTAGCCGGCATCAATATCTCCTTTCTCCATTGCTTCCATCAAAAAGCCTATGGTATTGCCTACGGATATTATGTCAATACCGTAATCATCGCCGTCATATATCAATTTGTGCAGTCCGTTAAGGTCAGAGATCATAAGGTTGGCACCCAGCATGGTGCCTGTCTCATATTCCGGTCCGTCGTGCACCTGCACACCGTAGGCCCCTTTGGCAAAGCCGCTCTTCTTGCAGGCCAGCTGGCATGAAAAACATGCAAAATCCCTCTTCCATACCTTCTTCCTGTTGGCCTCAGTGCCTATCTTATCTATCTCGCTGAATGATCCCTCGCTGTAATTTTTCACTGCCTGGGTACCATTATTGGAAGATGAAGCCAGGGCATTGGCTGTACCACCATACCTCCAGTTCATTACATTATCGTCTTTCTCCATGAATGAGCCCCTTATCTTACCCAGCAGTTCATTATATTTCTTCATATCGGCCACAGGGGGTACGCCCGAGCCTTTCACTGCTACAGCCTTCAGCTTCTTTGACCCCATTACACAACCTGTTCCGCCGCGACCGGCAGCCCTTGCGGCCGTGTTGATAACACAGGCCATTGGTACCAGGTTCTCGCCGGCGGGACCTATATAACATGATTCATACCTCCCTTCTCCCAGCTTGCCGGGAAAAGTCTTGTCAAACTCATCTGTTCCCATGCCCCAGTATTCTGAGGCATCCTCTATACTGACATTATCATCTTCTATCAGTATATAAACAGGCTTGTCTGATTTACCCGTTACAAGCAAGCCGTCATAACCGGCATACCTCAGCTCGGGACCGAAGAAGCCGCCCATATTGGAATAGCTGAGTGTGGATGAATTTTCATATTTCTTTTCGGCGGGACTGGTACGCGGCGATTTTGTAATGACACATGTCCTTGATGAGGAGGGTATGGGATAGCCCACAAACGGTCCGGCCATAAACATAAGAATGTTTTCAGGTGACAGCGGGTCGGTGCCCGGCTTAAGCCTGTCGTACAGTATCTTAGCTCCCAGTCCGCGTCCCCCCAGGAAGTTCTGTATGTCACTATCGGGTATCTTAGTCTTTTCTATTTTGCCTGTGCTGAGGTTTACTTCCAGCATTCTTCCGTAATATCCTTTAGTACTCATATCTTTTTACCTTAAAGGTTGTAGAATTTATCAATCATTATCTCAGCCAGCTTTTCCGGGGCCAGATTATCAAGGTCCCGGTCGGCAGGCATTTCCATATATTTCAGTGCCCCGTAAGGGCAGTATTTGACACACTGCGGGTCGCCGCCGCAGAGAGTGCACATGTACCTGGGATTACCGGTATCAGGATCAGGGTGAATAACCCCGGCTCTCTCCTGCTCACAGGCCATTGCACAGCTCTGGCAACCAATGCATCGCTCAGTGTCATTGACTATGGTTTGCAGTTCCTCATCCCTGTAAAGGGCCCGGTGCCCGGTTTCCGGGTCCGGTTCAACGGGACAGGCCTCAACGCATGGTGCATCGCCGCATAGGGCACATGTTGATGGTATATCCACATCCGGATTAAAATGGTAAACCCGTATGTTCGACCTGGCGGGATTGCTCAGGCCGTTAACCATCTCACCGTTAAGCTTTACCTTGTTATTATATTCGGAGCATACTGACTCACATGTACGGCAGCCGGTGCATTTCTCAAAATCAACAGCTATAGCTTTTATGGCACCTGTCCTGCTGTCTCTCTTAATGGTAAAACCATAATTCCCGAGCAGTATCATTCCGCCTGCACCATAGGCGATGCGGGAAAGAAAATGCCTTCTGCTCTGTTTCCTGGAAGTGATAGTGTCGTCCATATTAAATAATTTTACGTTAAATGCCCATCGGCACAATATACAATAAATCATTTAAGCAGGCATATCTTTGGATCAGCATCTTTTTGCATATCAAAAAAAACAGCTTGCCTGTGCTCTCAAATGTTAATATATTTGCAGTCAATGAAAAAGAGGGTTGTCATAGGATTGTCAGGGGGTGTTGATTCAAGCGTTGCAGCATGGGTGCTGAAGAAGCAGGGCTATGATGTACAGGGTCTTTTTATGAAGAACTGGCATGATAATACAGGTGTGCTGACGGGCGGATGCAGCTATGAAGACGATATCATGTTTGCTGAGATGGTGGCAAAAAGGATAGGCATACCTTTTCATACCGTTGACCTCAGCGGTCCTTACCGCGAGCGTGTTGTGGATTATATGTTCTCGGAATATAATGCCGGCAGGACACCCAACCCGGATATACTGTGTAACCGCGAGATCAAGTTTGACTCTTTTGTTAAGGAAGCGATGGGACTGGGAGTGGAACTGGTTGCCACAGGCCATTACTGCCGTAAGGAAACTGTTTATGAGGGGAACAGCGAGATACACCGCCTTCTGGCCGGGAAGGACAATAATAAGGATCAGAGCTATTTCCTCTGCCAGCTGAGCCAGGAGCAGCTGTCAGGCGTGGTTTTCCCCATAGGCAATATGACAAAGTCGGAGGTAAGGGCTATGGCTTCTGAGCTAAGGCTGCCTACAGCTGAAAGGAAAGACTCTCAGGGTATATGTTTTATAGGTAAGGTTGATCTGCCCACCTTTCTCCAGCAGAAGCTAAAGCCCAGGACGGGACGCACGGTTATTATACCTGCCGGCCGGAATTTTCCGGTGTACGGTACCGGTCTGCCGGATGCTGATATTAGCACTGATGAGCTTAAAGCCATGTCGGCCCCCCATGATTTTAATCCCTCGGCCGGACCTACCATAGGCAAGCATAAAGGTGCTCATTTTTTTACTGTGGGACAGCGCAGGGGCATCAATATCGGCGGATACACCGAGCCGCTATTTGTTCTGTCGACCGACGCCGTTAAGAATATCCTTTATGTGGGTGAAGGACAGTCGCATCCCGGACTCCACAGAAAAGGGCTTATGATAAAAGAACAGGATATACACTGGATAAGACCTGACCTGGCCATGGAGACTGATGAGGTAAGGGATTATGATGTAAGGATACGCTATCGCCAGCCCCTTGAGAGGGCCAGGCTTTACAGGCGCAGCGATGGCATGTATATTATCTTTGACAGGATGCAGAGGGGTGTTGCCCCCGGACAGTTTGCAGCCTGGTATGACGGTGATGAACTGCTGGGTTCGGGTGTTATAGATTCCTGATTCAGCAGCTCATTCAGCTGTTCACAGCCGCTCACAGCCAGTCCATTCAGCAGTTTATTCAGGATTTCATTCAGCCGCTCACAGCCAGATCCGACAGGCTGTCACCGCTGAGCCTGTATACCATCCATTCATCCATTGCCTCTGCTCCCAGGCTTTCGTAAAATTTGCGGGCAGGATTCCATTTGAGCACCCACCATTCAACCCTTCCACAGCCCCTCTCAATGGCCAGTGAAGCAATATATGACAGTAAGCCTTTACCCAGACCCTTACCCCGGTATCCGGGTCTTACATACAGGTCCTCAATATAGATGCCCGGCCTGGCCAGGAAGGTGGAGTAATTATGAAAGAACAGTACAAAGCCGGCCTCCTGTCCGTCCGCTTCCGCAAAAACAACCTCTGCATAAGGATGATCACCGAACAATGTCTTTTCAAGGTCCGCCTCACCTGCTATAACCTCATGTCCCAGTTTCTCATATTCCGCCAGCTCCCTGATAAAGATAAGAATGAGTGCTGTGTCTTTCCTGTTTGCTTTCCTGTAAGTGATTTTCATAGAGCAATAATACTGATCATTATTAATATTTCAGGTGAAATTCATTCTACAGATGTCTTAATAACTGGCAAATGAAATCAAATAATTTATAGAGGAAAAGTACTAAAAATCCATGATATGTTAGTAAATATGCAGGCTGATTGTCGGCCCTGATATGAAAAATAGGTATATTTATCTTTCTCATGGGAACAGGAACTATTACCAGGTATAATGCATCTGCCGGGTCGGGCAAAACATTTAAGCTTGCCGGGATCTATCTCTTATCCCTTTTCAGGGATCCGGGAAGCTACCGTAATATCCTTGCCGTTACCTTTACCAATAAGGCTACGGCAGAGATGAAGGAGCGTATACTGCATAACCTCTACCTGCTGGCAGGCGGAGAGAAATCCGAATATTCAGAACTGATAGCCTCTTCAACGGGCAGGAGTGCTGAAAGGATAAGATCCGATGCATCGTCTATACTTAAAAACCTGCTTCATGATTATTCGCACTTTTCAGTGGGCACAATAGATAGCTTTTTTCAGAAGGTCCTGCGTTCCTTTGCCCGTGAATCAGGACTTCAGTCGGGTTTCAATATTATACTGGACCCGGATATGCTGTTATTGCAGGCCGTGGATGGACTGCTGATGAATGCCGCATCAGACAGCCGGCTGCTGGAATGGCTTATCGAGTTCGGGCACAGGGAGGTGCTTGAAGGGAAGAGCTGGGACCTCAAGCGTAAGATACTGTCGCTGGGCCGGGAGATATTCAGGGAGGAGTACCGTATATTGCAGGATCAGGGCTTTATAAATGAGGATAAGGACAGCATAAAGGAAGTCATACAGGATATGAATGCTTTTGCCGCTGCTTTCAGCTCAAGCTTAAAAAAACTGGCCGGGCAGGCCCTGGATATACTGGACAGTAATAATGTTGAAGAGGATATGCTCTACCTGAAAAGCCGCTCAATACTGAAATTTCTTACAGAGGCAGTTGAAGGTGTCCCGTCAGCCAGCTATAATGCGGTCCGTGCTGCCGTGGAGCAGGGTAAATATTTTTCCGGTAAAAAGCCGGCAGCTGAACTGGAAGCAGCGCTGGGGGCGGGACTGGACAATATTATGCAATCCCTGGCCGGGGAATATGAGAGTAATATAAGACTCTACAGGTCGGTCCGGCTGGTGCTGGATAACCTTTACACCCTGGGTATACTTAATGATATAGCACTTAAAATACGTGAGCTGCTGAGTGATCAGAATAAGTTCCTGCTTTCCGATGCCGGGGATATA
>JAWLFR010000013.1:23663-32837 GCA_041685495.1 Bacteroidales bacterium | reverse complement strand
AAATGATAGAGGGGAGCTATGCCCTGGCAATAATAGAAAAGGGCAGGTCGGGCAGGATAACCATGTGCCGTAAGGACAGCCCGCTGATAATGGGTCTGGGTGACACCGGTTATTTTGTAGCTTCAGATATTTACGCAGTATCTGATTATACTGACAGGTTTCTTTTTCCAGATAATGATGATATCATCATTGCCGACAAAGAGGAAGGGATCCGGATCTTTGACGGAAATGGTGAAAATAAAGAATTAGAGGTCAGGCATTTTATGGCCAAAAAGAAAAATCCGGACCGGACCGGGTTTGAGCACTTTATGCTTAAGGAAATATTTGAACAGCCGCAGATTATTTCAGAGCTGTCTGAATCCGAACTGGTAATTGAAGGCAGGGCCCCTGACGGCGGAACACTGGCGGAAACACTGCCAGGCATAAAGCGGATAATCATACTGGGATGCGGTACCTCCTGGCATGCCGGACTTGTTGGCAGGTATCTGATTGAAAAGCATGTAAGGATACCGGTTAATGTTGAATATGCTTCTGAATTCAGGTACCGCGATCCTGTCATAGAGCCGGGCGACCTTGTGATATCCATTTCACAGTCTGGCGAGACAGCCGATACCATTGCCGGGCATAAACTGGCACGCAGGGCGGGTGCTGTCACCTTCGGTATAATCAATGTAATGAATTCCACACTTGGCCGCGACACCGATTTCCAGCTGTACCTGGAAGCGGGTGATGAGATAGGGGTGGCATCAACAAAGGCATACACTGCACAGATAGTGCAGCTCTCAAGGCTTACAGCACTGTTGTCAGGTATAAGAGGTAACGGTGTTAAGTCAGTTGAGGTGACTGAGGCCCTGGGTAAAATATCAGCTGGCATGGAAACCGTACTTTCAGAGGTGGATAAAATATCCGGGCTTGCCTCCAAATATGCTTTCAGTAATAATTTCCTGTTCCTGGGCAGGGGTGTTAACTTTCCCACTGCCCTTGAAGGGGCTCTGAAGCTGAAGGAGATATCCTATATTCATGCGGAGGGTTACCCGGGTGCTGAAATGAAACACGGTCCTATTGCGCTGATAGATATTAACTTCCCGACACTGGTAGTTCTGACCGATAAGGAAAGTAAAACAAAGATGATGTCTAATATAAAGGAGATAAAAGCACGTAAAGGACGTGTGATCGCCCTTATATCTGATGATGACCATGATACGGAGCATCTTGTTGATGATATTATCAGGATACCTTCTGTTCCGGATATAATATCACCTATATTGTCAGTGGTGCCCCTGCAGCTTTTTGCGTATTATGTAGCCCTGTTGCGGGGCTGTAATGTGGACCAGCCGCGCAACCTGGCCAAAAGTGTTACCGTGGAATAGATCAGAATGGCAGATCGTCCATCTCTTCGTTCTCCGGTGGCATATCATCGAGAAGTGGTGGTGGCAGGTCGTCGGCCGGAGCAGTGCCGGCAGATGCTTTTTCAATCCTCCATGCATCAAGGTTGGTAAAATAACTTACCTGGCCGTCCTTTTCCCACTTATTGCCTTTTATATTAAATGAGACTTTAACATTATCATTAAGGTAACTCTCGTCTATGATATCTGTCCTGTCCTGTATGCACTGGAACTTAACATAATTGATAAATTCGCGGCCTGCACTGCCTGATTCGGATACTTCAATGACAAACTCCCTTTTTTTAAAACTCTCGCCTTTCTGTTGAACAGGACCAATTTCTATTACTTTTCCTGATAGTTCAAATGACATATTTTATTCTTCGTTGATTATGATTTTTTCGATTATATCGCCCTGCCGGATACTGTCAATAAGATCTGCTCCTTCATTTATCCGGCCAAAGCATGTATGGTTTTTGTCGAGGTGAGCTGTGCTTTCCCTGCCCAGGCATATAAAGAACTGTGAGCCACCTGTATCCCTTCCGGCATGTGCCATTGACAAAACGCCCCTGTCATGGTATTGCTTATCACCATCAAGCTCACATTTTATGTTATAGCCCGGTCCGCCCGTGCCTACCCTCGGGTCTGTCATGTCAATGGAATAGGGGCAGCCTCCCTGTATTACAAATCCGGGTATCACCCGGTGGAAGGCCAGACCGTCGTAAAAGCTGTTCCTGGCAAGCTTGCTGAAGTTTTCAACTGTTGCCGGTGCATCATCCTCATACAGCTCAGCTTTCATCACTCCCTTTGATGTATGTATTTCGGCAATCATTCTTTTTAGTTTTCTATTACCTCAAGAAGTTCAACTTCAAAGATCAGTGTTGAATAAGGTTGTATGGTTTGCCCCGCACCCCTTGTTCCATATCCGAGTTCCTGGGGTACATAAAACATGAATTTTGAACCTTCAGGCATCAGTTGCAGACCTTCTGACCATCCTTTGATCAGGCCGTTGGCCATGAATCGGGCCGGTTCTCCTCTTTCAACGCTGCTGTCAAACACTGAGTCGTTTATCAGTTTTCCTGTATAATGAACTATTACGGTGTCTGTCAGTTCAGGTTTCGGGCCGTCACCCATCTCAATAACCTTATACTGCAATCCGGATTCAGTTGTTATAACTCCTTCCTTTTCCTTGTTCTCTTCAAGGAATTTCTCGTTCTCAGCAATATACTCACTGAATTGTTCCCTGAGATTACCTTCTTCGCGTTCTTCCATTACCATCATAATATAACCGCCGGCTGCCGCATCAACAAAAATGGAATTTCCCTCTTTTGCATCTTTCATTCCCTTTGCAAGGAATAGTGGGTCCAGTTCAAGGTTGCTCTGACTTTGCAGGTTATTATATATATCAACCCCGAAAGCATAGGCCAGCGAGTCGTCCTGTGTCTCAGGTTTTAAATTGTCAACGCCTTTGTTTGAGCATGCTCCGAAACTTACGGAAAGTGCTGCAATAATTATCAATACATTAAGTTTCATAAGTTTAAGTTTTTATCCTGGTTTGTTATTCTAATTTTTACCGCTTAATAATCTGTGCAAAGATAACATATTCTGAGGTTATTATCAGTTAAAGGAATGTGAAAATAGTCAGCCTGTTTTGATAGCCCTTGTAATATGCCGCTTCCCCGGCGGTCCCGGCAGATGTTCCACACTGAAACCCAGTCTTGTCAGATCCCTTTTTAGTTGTCCCCTTGCCGAATATGTTACAAATACACCCCCCTTATTAATCAGGGAGCACAGGGGCGACAGCACATCAAATGTCCATAACTCCGGCTGTTTTTCCGGGGCAAAAGCATCAAAATAGACAAGATCAACACTGGTGTTAAGCTCTATATCCCTGAAATCTTTTTTTAATTTCAGCAGGCTGAAATTATTACTTATCATGCAGGTGTTTTCCCATTCGCAATCATGAATGAGCTTGAAAAGCGATTTTTGGCCTGCTGGAAAAAGCCGGCTGTAATTCAGTGATTTCAGGATGTTTTCAGGCAGGGGGAATTTCTCTGCAGTTATATATTCTACATCCCTGCCATCCTTAAGTGATTCCTTAAGTGTCAGCAGCGTGTTGAGTCCGGTTCCAAAACCCAGTTCAAGTATTTTCACGGGATTAAGGGCTGTTTTATTATACCCTGCTTCAATGAACACATGCTTTGATTCCTGCATTGCCCCGTTAAGCGAATGGTAATATTCATTAATTGAAGGTATATATACAGTGTCTGACCCGTCAGATGTTGAAATTATCTTTAGCATTTCAGTATGATATATTCATGCTTCAGCATTTATAACCATAAAACTGTCTTTAAAAAACACAGCTCACACATAATTTTTGTGAATGTACTAAAAACCGGTAATTATTAAGCCGGGGAAATGATTATACAGTTTTGAAAGCAGGAGATAGTATTCTTTCTCCAGCTCAATAACCATATCTTCAGTATCATAATACTCCGAGAGCTCAACGAAATATTCAATTACAGAAATTTCTCCCTCCTCAAGGGCCTTATTCAAAACTGTTTTTGCCTGCCGGTCCGGCAGAGAGTTTCTCAGTGATTCAAGTCCTGATTTAACTGAAAGGTACTCCTTGTATCCGGTCCTGAACTCATTTTCCATAACAGTTATCCTGTTTTCATATTCTGCCCGGTAATGTGATTTTCTTGCTTTTGCCGCCTCAAGCCTGCCTTTATTTTCCCATAATGGCACACTGAGGCCCAGTGTCGGGCCTGTAAAGCTGCTGGCTGCAACTATCTCCGAGGCGTATCCTAGTGTCAGTTCAGGAAGTTTATCCGACCTGATGACACTGATATTGCTTTCCGCTATCTCAATTTTTTTCCCGGGCAGGCTGAAGGCAGGATGTTTTTCTTTCTTTTCTGCCAGGAGACTTTCAGGCTCAGGTTCTTCAAAGAGGGGATAAGCGGTCGTTTCAATCATGGCGGAATTATCACCGCTTATCATATCAAGGTATGCCTTTACCGATTCCATATCAGAATTATACTTCCTGAGGATGTTTTCCTGCTGTGCAAGGGCCAGCCTTGCTTTATTATATTCTATAATGGTTATTTCGCCTTCATCAAGCATCCTGCTGTATGCTTCCTCCCTGGCCTGGAGGTGTGAAACTCTTTCCGATGAGCTATCAATATGTTTTTGCAGGGCTGTCATCTCTATTGCACTGGCGCGGGCTTCTTCAAGCAGCGCCATCACTGTAAAGCGGTATTCAATTACTGCCTGCTCATAGTCATTTTTTTTCAGTCTTTTTATATTCCTGTAATGGCCTGGAAAATCGAATGACTGGTTTACGGACCATGTTGTTTTATTACCTGTGGTTTCTGGCCTGCCCGGGAAGAATCCTGCCTGAACAGACGGATCCTTTGGGGTGTACCCGGTTTTTGAATATGCTTCCTCCGAGCTCAGCAGCTCCTGTCCTGCTATTATGCCCGGATGGTTCTCCATCACCTCATAAAGGAATTCATTAATGCTCTGCGATGAGGCATTTAATGAAAGAGAGATTATTGCGAGTGATAATAATATTTTATTCATTAGTTTCATCTGTGTATTTTAAAATTACTTCGTGAGCTCGCAAGCCCGGTTCATGATCGTTTAATTATCAGTTCGTTTTGAATACATTAGAAAATATACTGATGGTATAAGGTATATGTTAAGCAGTGTGGATGAGAGCAATCCGCCCAGTATCACCACAGCCATAGGACTCTGTATCTCGTTTCCCGGCTTATCGCCTGCCACAGCCAGGGGTATAAGTGCCAGCGCTGCTGTCAGTGCGGTCATCAATATAGGATTTAACCTGTCGGTTGATCCTGTTATGATCCTTTCTTTCAGATCTATATTGCTGCCGGACAGTGCTTCATACCTCGATATCAGCAGTAGGCCGTTACGGGTGGCAATACCAAACAGGGTTATAAATCCTATTATGGTAGGAATACTTATAACGGCGGATGAAAACCATATGGCATAGACCCCTCCGATAAGTGCCAGTGGCAGGTTTAGCAGTACAACGGCTGCCAGCCTGCTGTTCCTGAATTCCTGGTAAAGGACCATAAAGACAACAAGTATGGCCAGTATGGAGGTGACAAGCAATCTTCTTGAGGCGCTTGCGGCACTTTCAAACTGGCCTCCGTATTCAACGCTGTAATTATCGGGCATAATAATTTTTTCACCTATTGTCGATTTAATGTCTCCTACCACGCTGCCCACATCCCTGTCGGCAACGTTTACTGAGATAACGATTTTTCTCTGCACGTTCTCACGGCTTATAGCATTGGGTCCGGATGAGGATTCAATATCGGCAACGAATGAGAGTGGCACCTTTTTGCCATTGTGTGTGTCTATCATGGCATTCCTGATTGATGTGATATTATTGCGTGCCTCTTCATTATACCTGAGCACCATCGGGAATCTTTTTTCATCCTCAAACACATCAGAAACGGTGCTGCCCCTGAGTGCGGTATTGATAAAGGAAGTGAAGTTGTTTACGGGAATGCCATACCTGGCCAGCATATCCCTTTTAGCGGTGATCTTTATCTGCGGGGCCTCTATCTGCTGCTCCACGTTTATATCCGCTATACCTTCGGTGTCCTGTATTTCATCTTTAATACTATTGGCAATACGGAATAAGCGGTTCAGGTCATTGCCGAATATCTTAACTGCGATATTGGCCCTTGTGCCTGATAGCATATGATCCATCCTGTGTGTTATAGGTTGTCCTACCTCCACGCTTACCCCAGGCAGCTCGTTGAGCCTGCTTCTCAGTTCTGAGAAAAATTCCTCCCTCGTCTGCCCGCTAAGTTTAAAAGGCACATCCAGCTCGGATACGTTCTCGGCAAAAGAGTGTTCAGCCATTTCAGCCCTGCCTGTTTTTCTTGACAGTGAGCTTATTCCGGGCATGTCCAGCAGCATCTTTTCCGCTTCACGTGCAATTTTTGACGACTCCTCAAGGGATATACCCGGTTTGGCCGTCAGGTTGACCGAGAGGGCCCCCTCGTTAAACGGCGGCAGGAAGGTGCTGCCGAAGCTGAAGCTTATGATTATCGCCGAGAGCAACAGGATGGCAGCGCCTGTCACTACGGTCATATTCCTGTCCAGGCTCACAGACAGGCTTTTCCTGTAAACATTCTTCAGGTTCCTTTCCACCCATGATCCCCTGGCTTTTTTTATAAGCCTCTTTTCATTTGTCAGCAGGTAGCTGCAAAGTACCGGTGTTATGGTTAATGCCACCAGCAGTGAGGCCATAAGTGCAATTATAAATGATATACCCAGGGGTTTAAGCATTCTGCCCTCCATTCCTTCGAGGAAGAAAAGGGGGATAAATGTTATTATTATTATCAGTGTTGCATTAAAGATGGATGGCCTTATCTCGGTGGATGCCTCGTATATGACCCTGAGAACGGGTTTTTTTCTGTCTTTATCAAGTACCGCATTACCGCGCAGGTGTTTATATACATTTTCCACATCGATTATGGCATCATCAACCAGTGAACCTATGGCTATGGCCATGCCGCCCAGGCTCATGGTATTGATGGTATAGTCCATCAGCCTGAGTGCTATTATGGAAAACAGTAGCGACAGGGGTATTGCCAGCAGGGAGATCAGCGTGGTACGTGTGTTCAGCAGGAAAATAAATAATATTATTATTACAAAAATACCGCCTTCAATAAGTGCCCGCATCACATTCCTGACCGATACATTAATGAAGTCGGCCTGGTTATATATATCACTGTGTATCCTTATATCGCGACCTGTATTGTCTTCAATATCTTCTATGGTCCGGCGTATTTCTTTTGTAAGATTAACCGTATTAATGCCAGGCTGCTTTACAATATTCAGAAGTACTGCATCCCCTGCATTATATGAACCTTCTCCGATCTTTGGTGCAGCACCCGTATTAACATCCGCAACATCATTTATTTTAACGGGCAGGCCCTTATGTGTTTTTATTACTGCATTAGCTATCTCGTCTGTATTGCTGGTACGTGCAATGCCCCTTACATTATAGATATTGCCATACTGGTTGATAAATCCTCCTGATGAATTGCTGTTAAGACTTTTGCACGTTGCCTCCAGTTCGTTCATGCTCACCCCGTAGTGCTTCATACGGTAGGGGTCGGCCTGTACCTGGTACTCCCTGAATTCGCCACCAATGGTTGTTACCTGTGCAACACCCGGAATGGACAGCAGTCGCGGTCGCAGGTTCCATTCAGCAAAGGTTCTCAGGTCCATATTGCTGACCGTGTCCGACTCAATGGCCAGTATCATCATCTCTCCCAGCAGTGATGACTGTGGTGCCAGCACCGGCTTGTTAACACCCTGTGGCAGTTCAGCACTAACCTGTATTATCCGTTCAGTTATGGTCTGGCGCGCATGGTAGATATCTGTTTTCCAATCGAATTCAACCCATACGATGGAGAATCCCATTGATGAAGAGGATCTTACCCTTCTTATGCCTGTTGACCCGTTTACAGCTGTTTCCAGGGGGAAGGTCACCAGTCTTTCAACCTCCTGGGGGGCCATGCCCGGTGCTTCTGTCATAATCACCACTGTTGGTGCCGTTAGTTCGGGAAACACATCAATATCCATATTGCTGCTTATATATGAACCCGAGAGTAATAAAACGATGGCTGCAATAAGTATTGTAAGCCTGTTTTTAAGGGAAAAGTCTATTATCCTGTTTAGCATGATCTGTGGTTTAATGATTATGATTATGTTCAGGGATGCCTGATCCCTGCAGCATCAGCCTGACCCTGTATGTGCCCTCTGTAACTATTTCATCTCCTTCTTCCAGTCCCTCCAGTACCTGGGTGACATAACCGTCGGATTTACCGCATTTAATGTATCTTTTCTCAAAGCTGTCCCCCTCAGCCCTGAAAACATATATCTTGCCATATTCTTCCATCAGCGCCCCGTTGGGCACGAGCAGCACATCATTTATTGTCTCGCCCTTAAGCCATATATCGGCAAAAGTGCCGGGCAGAAGGTGGCTGTTAAAATTAATCCTGAAATAAAGGGGGATATAGTAGGAGTCATCCCCCGTGCTTCTTCCGTATGATATTATCTCTCCGTCAAGCTCTTCGGTTGAGAAGAGGCGCGGACTGTAAGTGGTGGTGAAGTTAGCATCCTTTATGTCCGTGATTATCCCAAAGTCGGCAGCCGGGATATCTGCTTTCAGGATCATATTATGTTCTGTCATTACCGAGGCAATCCTGTCGCCTGTGCTTACCATCTGGCCTTCCCTTACATAGAGGTCTTTAATATAACCCCCGGTCGGGGAGTTTATTACACTTCCTTCATCACTGATTATCTTTGTGAAATTCTCATATTCGGAGAGCAACTTTTCCCTGGCCAGCCTGGCTTCAAGATAATGCTCCCTTGTAATTAGCTTATCCTCAATAAGCCTCTTTGCCCTTGCGAAATTCTCTTCAGCGGCAAGGTACTCTGCTCTTAATTTACGGTACTCAATATCGCTGTTATTCTCGGTCATGTTTTTACCTGAAACGATAAATAGTTGCTGTCCTGGTTTTACTTTTACCCCGGGGTAGAGAAGATGGGAGCTGAAGCTGACAATGCCAGATGCGGATGCCGTTATGGTTATCTCATCTTTATTATCTGTCAGCAGCTGTCCGCTTGTTTTATAGATAAAGCTGAAATCGGCGGGACTGACAATGTCGGTATGATACCCTTCGCCCATTGTTGAGAGATGATCATCATGCTCATGAAGGTCTTCTTCGCCGTCTTCCCC
>JAWLFR010000013.1:0-23563 GCA_041685495.1 Bacteroidales bacterium | reverse complement strand
CCCCGTGCTGATGATCAGTCGAGGTTTCATCATGCTCATGGGTATGATCCGCGGACTCCTCCGTGTGGTTTATATGTTCCTGCCCGTTTCCATTATCCTGGCCTGAATTATTGCAGGCAGACATAAAAACCAGGTAAGCTATGGCTATAAATACTGTTATTGATTTCATACTGTATATTTTATAATAATCGGGTATATCATCTGCCCGGCCGGCAAATGACTAAAAAGGAGAAATGATATTTTTAAGAAGGATCAGGCCAGCGGGGGTGCCCTGAGTGGCATCAGCCTGTATCCCGGGTTATTTACCCGTATGCATTCTGTTTCGGAAATATACTGGCATATAGTTAGTGGCAGTGATTGCAGGTGCAGACTGGACTGGTGGATAAAAGCGTGGTCCTGGCCTGAACTATTTACCAGCTCGGTTGTAAAATGACAGATTAATGATGAGTGCTCATAATCGTCACCGGCAGATGTAAGGTGATAATGATGCCGGTCATCAAAGGGATTATCTTTTTCATCTGAACAATCATGGTGCATTATATTATGGCAGTGGGCATCACGGTGATCATTATGCTTATGTGGTATTATCCCGTGAAGGAATATTACCGCCCATGCCAGGAGCATCATCACTGTCTTTATTTTTATAGATTTTCTCAGAGCCGGTGTTTTAAGCAAAATAATACATATAACAGCATCAAAGATAATATAAATAGTTAAATGTATTAACAGCCGGTTTGTTGATTATTAAAGAAGGAATAATAAATGAGATTCTCCTGTTTTTTATATTTTTGTCTTTATTTTAAAATACTTAATAATTATACATAATATGGCAACTGACATTAATATAAAAGCTGCAGATAATATCAGGCTGTTATCAATGGCAATGGTAGAGAAAGCTAAATCAGGACATCCCGGCGGGGCAATGGGAGGAGCTGATTTTATACACATACTTTTTTCGGAATATATGCGCTTTGATCCGGACCGGCCGGACTGGAGGCATCGCGACAGGTTTTTTCTTGATCCGGGCCATATGTCGCCAATGCTATATTCGGTTCTTACCTTATGTAAGCTTATGTCCATAGATGACATTAAAAATTTCCGGCAGTGGCAAAGTGCTGCGCCGGGTCATCCCGAGGCAGATTTTAAGACAGGTGTGGAAAATACATCCGGTCCGCTCGGACAGGGTCACACCAATGCAGTGGGTGCCGCCATTGCAGAAAAGTTCCTGGCACAGCGGTTCGGAGACTGGATGACACATAAGATATACACCTTTATCTCCGACGGCGGTGTACAGGAGGAGATATCACAGGGAGCAGGCCGTATAGCCGGTCACCTCGGACTGGATAACCTTGTGATGTTCTATGACAGTAATGATATACAGCTTTCAACAGAAACAAATGTTGTTACATCCGAAGATACGGCTGCCAAGTACAGGGCCTGGGGCTGGCATGTTATTACCATTGATGGTAATGATCACAGGCAGATAAGAGAAGCCCTCGATTCTGCCAATAATGAAAAAGGCAGACCCAGCCTGATAATCGGAAAAACGATAATGGGTAAAGGGCTGCTGGATGATGAAGGCCGGTCATTCGAAGGTAAGAGCTCAACACATGGCCAGCCCGTGAGTAAGGCAGGGGCTTCTTTTGAAAAATCAATACTTAACCTTGGTGGGGATGTGGATGACCCGTTCATGGTTTTTGATGAGGTGAAGAAGCTGTACGGTGATGTGCTTGATAAGAAAAGAGAAGAGATAAAACTTTTCGTAAAGAGAGAGAAGGAATGGACGGAAAAGAATCCAGGCTTAGCGAAAAAACTGGATGCTTTCTTTTCCGGTAAGCTGCCGGATATTGATTACGGCAGGATTGAACAGAAAGATGGAATAGCCACCAGGGCTGCATCCTCGGCTGTCCTTGCAGTCTTTGCCGGGGAGATAGAAAATATGATTGTCTCATCTGCCGACCTTGCTAATTCAGATAAAACAGACGGCTTTCTCAAGAAGACAAAAGAATTGAGGAAAGGTGATTTTTCAGGTCAGTTTTTGCAGGGCGGTGTGTCAGAACTCACCCTGGCAGCCATAATGAACGGTATGGCATTGCATGGTGGTATTATACCTGTGTGTGGCACCTTCTTCGTATTCTCCGATTATATGAAGCCGGCAGTCAGGCTTGCGTCCCTTATGGGCTTGCCCGTAAAATATATATGGAGTCATGATGCCTTCAGGGTGGGAGAGGACGGACCTACACACCAGCCCGTTGAACATGAGGCGCAGATAAGATTAATGGAACAACTGAAGAACCATGCCGGTAACAGCATGCTGGTATTGCGCCCTGCCGATGCCTGCGAGACAACTGTTAGCTGGCAGATGGCCCTTGAGAATACCACCTCTCCCACAGCATTGATACTGTCAAGGCAGAACATCACTGACCTGCCCTCAGAGGGCAGCAGGTATGAGGATGCCCTTGCTGCGAAGAAAGGTGCATATATAGTTAGCGGCAGTGATCAAAATCCTGATGTGGTATTGCTGGCAAGTGGTTCGGAGGTGAGTACACTGGTGGCTGGTGCCGGTCTGCTGAGAGAACGAGATAAACTGAAGATAAGGGTTGTATCGGTTCCTTCTGAAGGATTGTTTATGCGTCAGGACCAGGAATACAGGGATTCAGTACTGCCTCCGGGCATACCCAGGTTTGGACTTACGGCCGGATTACCCTCTACACTATCGCGCCTGGTAGGTGAGAATGGTGCTGTATGGGGACTGGATCATTTTGGTTATTCAGCTCCTTATAATGTGCTGGACGAAAAACTGGGATATACCGCAGATAATGTGTATGAGCAGGTTAAAGCAATGCTGTTGTCATAGCAATTTTATGCGTTCGAAAAACAACCAAAAATATTTGAATTTTTTGATACATTCGATGAAACCCTGACCGGTTTTATCCGTAAAAATGATATTGTCACTATGGTGATAATCGTGAATTAATAGTGATTAAATTATAAAATTAACCTAACCAAAATTTTACAAGTATGATGAAAAGAATTGTGTTCTTATTTGCAATTACAGGACTTTTAATGTCCGCCTGTACAGATGACCTGCAAAAGGATATCGATGAACTTAAAGAAAAAGTGGAGGCACTTGAAGCCACTGATGTTGCCAGTCTTGATTTCCAGGGCAGTGATCTGGTTGTCACCTTTGGTGACGGCAGCACTTCTTCTGTGACCGTACCCCCGGAGGTTATCCCCAATCGCGTTATTGATTTTGAAATAGATAATGCAACCGGTATAATCACCGTTACTTTCTCCGATGGCACAACAAAAGAATATATTGTGCTTAATAATGGTAATACCACCTACCTTTCGGGTACATTGACGGGTGACTTCGGTATTGCCTCAATGTCTGTAGGTGATGTTAAAATGGCCGAACTGAGCTATGACGATCAGAACAGGATGGTTGAAGCCTTGATAAACCTGCCTGACGGTAACGGCAATGTGATAAATATTATGGAGATGCATAATTATTACTCTGCTGAAAATCCTGTCTTTGAAGCAATTGAAAAGGCACTGCGTTATGATATGGATTATTTTACGGAGGCGTGGTTAAGTTCCAGTTATGTGTATTTCCCCGGAGACAGTGGTAATGTATTTGTCCAGGAAGACGGTGAATTATATGATCTTTATATCAAAGACACCTGGTATACAGGTACTGATTACAGGTATAACCACTATGAAAAATCCTGGTTTGTGCCTGAAGATGAGGTGAACTACGATACATATGAGAAATATTACCCGGTGCCTGGCGAAGACAGCCTGTTCTACAAATCATATAATAGTTATTATTACTTAAATGTTGATGGTGTTGACGGCCGTGTTTATTATCCGGATCGTATAATAAAGATAACACAAATATATGAGCCCGGCCAGGCCACTGATACAACCAGGGCCAAACTTACCATGCGTGATGACGACCTGATTGAAAAAGTGGAATTCTTTGAATGGGACAGTGACGAGATTGACGGATATATGGAGATGACCTATGATGCCAGCGACCTTATTACCAAAGTCGATATGTACGACCTGTACGATCCTGCAGGTGAAAAAGGTGATGGCATTAACCCGGATACCATACACTTTGCACAGCTGCAGATGAGCTATACGGATGATCTGCTCACCAAGGTTGACCTTGTAAGCCTTAACGAGGATGGCACGGTGGCCGAAACGACTGAAATAACCGAGATAGTTTATGATGAGGTGGGTAACCCGGTAGAGATATGGGCAATACCAGGATATGATGCTGGTGACGGTTATATTTATACTACCGATGGCAGCGGTAAGATCATTATCGAACCTCTTGAAGAAGAGATGACGAAGATTGTTGAGATAGAGTATGATTATATGCTTCCCAACTTTTTCGGTAAGACACTCGAATATATGATACCGGAACTGAAAGGTCTGAAAATAACCAATGCTCCGGTTAAGCTGACTCACAGCGGTTTCTTTGATTTCGTTAATATGGAGTATTTTGACTTTAACGAAGGCGGTTATCCTGCAAAGGTTAAGATGGAGGCATATATATCAACCCTCATGGGTGCTCCCAACAAAGGATTGGCACCCGGATATCCCGGAATGGGTTTCCTTACTACACCAATAGCCACCGAGATGCTTGTTGAGTATGTTCTCTTTGAATAATCAGATTTAATAAAATAGAGAAAACCGGGTAAGCACACACCCGGTTTTTTTTTATTTTTAGCCATGCAAAAAAGGGGGCTCCTGATATTGATAATATTAATACATGGGCTGATAGCCTCAGCCCAGGTTAAGCTGACCGGACAGGTAAGCGATTCACTGACCGGACAACCTGTTGCCGGAGCCAGCATACAGTTGCTGGAAAACAATACAGAATTCAGTATTACCGACAGTGCCGGGCAATTTTCCATTGAGGCACCCTCTTTGCCATGCGTGCTTGTTGTCAGGCACATATCATATGATGTCCTCCTGTATGAGGTGAATAAGGGTTCTGTCCTGCCCCTTGAAATTGTGCTTGAACAGAATGAAAATATTATAGGAGAGGTAAGTGTTAAGGTACCGGTGGACAAAGCAGGTGATAATGCGCTCAGGAAGATAAGCTTCAGCAAGAATGAAATAGACATGATGACTACGGGTTTTGGAGAGGCGGATATTATACGCAGCCTCCAGAACCTGCCCGGCATACAGAAGAGCAGTGAGGTGAATGCAGCACTGAATGTAAGGGGCACGGGTCATGGCAGCAACCGTATATCTTTTGATGGCCAGGACCTGCATAACAGCTATCACCTTCTTGGAATAGCCCCTATGTTTAACCCTGATATTATAGAGAGGGCTGTGCTTCAGAAAAGTGGTTTCAGTGCCGCTGAAGGAAATGCCCTGTCATCATTCCTGGAGGTCGAAAGCCGTGACCCCGACCTGTATGATAACAGCTTCACCGCCTCCCTCTGCAATCTGTCAGCGAAGATGCAGTTTGAAGGGCCGCTGAAAGAAGGCAGGGCATCGGTCATGGCTGCGGCAAGGTATTCCTTTTTTGATCTTGTGGCAGGAGTCTATGAACAACTGCATGGTGAGAAGGAGGATTTTAACCCTCTGCCGGATTATAAATTGTATGACCTTTTCCTGCGGCTCCACTTCCGGCTTAAGAATGACTGGAGGGCCAACCTTACTGCTTTTGGTACGGCCGACCGTTTTCTTTATGAAACGGGTAGCTTAAAGCTGCGAACCGACTGGGAGAATCAACTGTATTCCCTTAATCTATCGCGGACACTGGATACATCATCCTATATAAAGATACACACAGGGGTGTCAGGATATAATTTCTCCGGGTCCTATAACCCTTCGTGGAATATAATAAGGAGCAATGATATGCTGAGCTGGGACAGCCGGGTTGATTACAGCAGCTCACTGAAGAAAGGATGGCAGTGGAGTGCCGGTTTGTTCAACAGCCTGCGCTATTATTATATACATAGTGAGGAGAGATCCCTGTCTTATATCCTTCGTTCAGCCGCTACAACAGATTACAGTGTTTATTCAGGCATCTACGGCAATCTTACGGTTCCACTTGGCAAAAGATTGGAGATGCAGGGAGGTCTGAGGCTGATACACTATCTGAATACAAAAAGCATGGTGAGAATGGCTCCCCGTTTAAAGCTAAATTTCAAACAGGGGCAGTTTGATCTTAACCTGAGTTATGACAGGACCTGGCAGTTTGCCCATCTTATCAGTCCCCTCGGCTTTAACATGCCCGCAGATCTGTGGTATCCTGCAGATAATAACAGTCCGCCACAGAGAGCAGATCAGTATGCCTTGCATATTAACAGGAAATGGGGCAGTATTGAAACGGATTTTGGAGTGTTCTATAAAGATATGGAAGGATTGAGTGAGCAGGGACCTGAAGCAGAAATGATATCATTTGACCCGGTTGATGCACTGGTCTATGGTAGGGGCGAAGCGGTCGGATTTGAGGCTGCACTGAAGTTTAGCAGCAGGTATCTCAGGGCGGAAATGTTTTATACCTGGTCTCGCAGCCGGAGATATTTTGACCTTATAAATGATGGGATGCCATTCTCTCCTGCCTGGGACCTCCCTCACCAGCTGGATATAAACATGGGAGGACCAGTCGCAGATAAGTGGAGATGGAATATCAGCTGGTTTATAGTCAGCGGGCAGGTCATTACCATGCCCACGGGCTATGTATTCCTTCCGCACGGACCTGAAGTAATGCCTTACCCCCTCTATACAGAGAGGTATAATTTCCGTATGCCGCCGGCTCACAGGATGGATTTATCACTGCTCTACAGGTCTGATCATAAGTGGGGAAGCACAAGCCTGTCCATGGGTGTCTATAATGTTTATCATAACAGTAATCCCTATTACCTGTATTTCACCATTGATGATCTACCGGACGGTGCTATGGCGGTTACTCCCCGAAAACTGTCCATATTTCCATTCACCCCCTTTATCAGCCTTAAAATACACCGGAAATGAAAAATATAATAATATACCTGTTTATGATTGTCATGCTTGCCGGCTCCTGCGAAATGGAGGACAGGCTGGATATAGACTTGCCCGAGGGTGACCCGGTTCCTGTAGTGGAGGCATACCTGCTTGCCAACGAGTCCCTTCAGCTGCTTTATTTTCAGAGTACCAGCCTGCAGGAACCGGTGCGTATCAACCTGCTGTGGAATACACCTGTATATATTATAAGAGGTGAAGACAGCCTGAGCTTAAGGAATATAATAAAGCTTGACCGGGAATCAGCATATATGTATAATTATCTTCATGACAGCCTGGTGAGCCCTGACGCTTCGGAATACCGTCTTTTTATTGATAGTGAGGAGTATGGTCCTATCACTGCTGTCAGCCGCCCGGCAGGAAAGGTGGATATTGAAGAAGTGAATTATGACGGCTCCCTGCTTGAAATACACAGCCGTAACCTGGAACAGGCTTCGTATAATTATTATAAGATGAGGCTTTATGAGTTCAGGGGAGACAGCATACTTAACATACACCAGGCAGAGCTGGATCTCAGCAGGGAAGGAGAAGGGGAAGTGTTAATTACTTATCCCCTGCCTGGTATTGACTGTGATTCGATAAGGGTAGATCTGTACAGGATAGACTCGGCTGCATATAATTACCACAGAAGCATATCAAATGCCCTGGGCGCCAACAGGGACCCTTTTACCACACCTGTGCCTTTCAGCGGCAATGTGGAAAATGCATGGGGAATATTTACCTGTGTGAGTCGCGCAAGCCGGATGATGTATTACTGATAAAGGGAAGAATTATGATGACTTAAAAAAAAATACGAAAGATAAATAATGGGGAGTATTTCCACATAAATAAGTGCAAAAGACAAACTGCTTACTTCGTAAAAACGTTTTAAACAAGTGTTAATGAGATATATAGGATTTGTTTGCCGAATATTTGATTAATGGCATGGAGTTCGTATTACTGTATTGACTATTAATTTGATATGTAAATTTTAAATAAGCTTGAGATGAATCTTAAGAATATTCTACTGGTATTATTGCTGATCATAGCTGTTGTTATGATCGTGATAGGTATAAGTTCCGGGGGATTGCCTCCATTACTTTCGGGTATAGCCTTTGTCCTGATCAGCATATTATTTTATAATAAGCGCTGAAAAGGAATGCTCTGAGAATTATTTTTCTATGCTTAATAATAATGGTGAATTATTTTATGAAAGGTTTAAGAGCATTCCTTTTAAACCGGTAAAATGGCCTTTCTTTTATGGATGGGTGGTGATCTTTGCCGGTATAATCGGTATGATAATGAGTATACCCGGACAAACAATAGGGGTTTCTGTCTTTACCGATCCCCTTATCGGAGCACTTCATATTGGCAGGGTTAATCTCAGCATGGCCTATATGATAGGTACCATACTCAGCGGCCTCTGTATACCTTTTGCAGGAAGGATGTATGACCGCTACGGTGTAAGGCCGGTAATCATGATTGCCGGTGTGTTAATGGGGCTAACCCTCTTATACCTTTCACGCATAGCAGAGCTCAGCATATCCGTTTCCTCATTACTTTCATCTATAGATCCAGCCATAATAGCTTTTGTACTGGTGACGACTGGATTCTTTTCACTCAGATTCTTCGGGCAGGGTGTCATAACAATGACATCACGCAATATGGTGATGAAATGGTTTGAGAGAAGGCGGGGCTTTGCAAATGCGATAGTAGGCATCACTATATCATTCGGCTTTTCATACTCACCGCAGCTTATTGATATGCTTATAAAAAACTTCACCTGGCAGGGAGCATGGAATATGCTTGGATTTGTCTCTTTTGTCTTTGTGGTGTTTGCGTTTATATTTTTCAGGGATAACCCGGCTATGTACGGACTGGTACCCGATGGCCAGAGAAAAAAGTGGGAAAAGAAAGATGATCCTAACCTGCCACTATTGAAAGAATATACCCTGAAGGAAGCAAGATCCACGTATTCCTTCTGGATATTTAACCTGACACTGTCATTGCAGGCACTTTATATAACTGCCTTCACTTTTCATGTTGTGTCTGTCTTTGATGTAAACGGGTATGAGCAGGGAGCCGCAATAACAATTTTCCTTCCCATATCAGTTGTGGCTGTTTCATTCCATTTTTTCGGCAGCTGGCTGAGCGATTACCTTAAACTGAAATACTTCCT
Source organism: Bacteroidales bacterium (assembly GCA_041685495.1). Classification (GTDB taxonomy): domain Bacteria; phylum Bacteroidota; class Bacteroidia; order Bacteroidales; family VadinHA17; genus UBA9300. Next base: position 14,373 of record JAWLFR010000013.1, on the reverse strand, counting down.
GATATTGCAGCTCTGTGGTATGCTTATCAGTATGTCGGCCCTGCTTTTTCTTGATGTCTCCCCGCTTATCAGGTGGGTTTTGATCATAGGTAATGGGATAATGCAGGGTATGTTCGGTGTGCTGTCTGCCGTTACCTGGCCAAGATTCTTCGGCTTGAAGCATCTTGGTGCCATTTCGGGTTATGTCATGAGCTGGACCGTTATAGGCAGTGCGGTGGGACCCTTTATTTTCAGCCTGTCATACCGTATGACCGGGCAATATGATTATGCTACTGCTGTATGCATATTTATTGCACTAGTCCTGTTTGTGCTGGGATTCAAAGCCGATAATGTTAACAGGCCTGAACTAAATGAATGAAGTCAAAAGTCGGCGACATGTACTGCCTTAACCCGTCTTTTTCCTGCTGGCAGCCATCAGTATAACACCGATGATTAAGACTACTCCGCTGACTATTACGGGGGTCCAGTTTCCAGTGCTTACAGCCACATCAGCCCCTAGCACCTCAAAGGATTCAGACTGGTTGAGAGCCCTGATCCCGAATACAATTGTTCCAACAATACCAATAATCAATAATACAATACCTGCTATTCTCATGATGTAAGATTTTTGAATTCTTGTTAATATAATGATAAAGTTTTGTTAAGCATATGTAAGATAATAAATTGCGCTTTATTATTGTATAATATCATGCCACTTTTTTGCCTGTTTTAGAATTTCTTCTCAGGAATAGAATTAAATACAAGTAGTTCAATGATATGGATTGTATATCTCTTAGTGTTTCATAAAAGCTATTGTACTTACTGATTCTCAAAATGGGGTAAAACGTCTACATAATTAACCAGGATGTTCATCCGGAAAAAAATTTTACCTTAGCATCTTGTTTTAATAATAGTTTTATGTTTGAAGCCTTATCCTCGATTGATGATATACGTCTTAATTTCAGTGAAGGCGGACTTCTTTATATGAATATCACCCTTGCGGCAATAATGTTTGGTGTTGCCCTGGAGATAAGGCCTGAAAATTTCAGGAGGTTATTTTTCAATCCACGCTCAGCCTTACTTGGTATTATTTCGCAGTTTCTCTTATTGCCGGCACTGGCATTTGGCCTGGTTATACTGATTAACCCGCCTGCTTCCATTGCTATGGGAATGATACTTATTGCTGCCTGTCCGGGTGGCAATGTTTCCAATTTTATCTCTGCACTGGCAAAGGCCAATATAGAATTGTCTGTCAGCCTGACTGCCTTTGCCACCCTGGGAGCTACTTTTCTGACGCCAATCAATTTTGCCTTCTGGGGAGGTCTTTATGTCAGGTACTATGAGAAAGCAAAGCACTTGAATATACCCATACAGATTGATTTTCTGGCCATGGCCAAAACAGTGTTTATACTGCTGGGGATACCTCTCATTGCGGGCATGCTCTTTGCCTATAAATTCCCGGCAATAACAAAAAAATACCTTAAGCAGGTTAAGATCGTTTCCATATTTCTTTATATGACATTTATTATAGGAGCATTATGGGCTAACATGGAATATATACCGGGCTATGTGCTGCCTATTGGTGTCATTGTAATGTTGCTCAACATTCAGACTCTTTTCACCGGCTACCTGGTAGGAACCATTGGCCGTGTTCCGGTGCGTGACAGGCGTACTCTCAGCATAGAAACCGGCATTCAGAATTCAGGCCTGGCCCTGGTTCTTATATTCAATCCGAATCTTTTTGCAGCCAATGGCGGAATGGCCTTTATGGCAGCATGGTGGGGGATATGGCAGATGGCCACAGGAATAGGCCTTGCATCTGTGCTCAGCAGGATCAAAGTGCCTGTAGCGGACAGTGCTCCTGTCCCAAAGAATTGAAACCCTTACGCTTGCCATTATGACTTTATGTGTGGCTGAGGGTGTATGCATATTTAATTATCTTTGACAAAAACCTGTCGCATCAGCAGGGTGAAAAAAACCATCAGCTATGTTACATACTTCTTATATAGAACTGAGTAAAAAGGCCCTTAATACCAATATAAGGTTTTTAAAGACTTTTCTGAGAGAGGACACTCGTTATTCAATGGTTATCAAAGCCAATGCATACGGACATGGTATAGAAGATATTTTGCCCCTGATAGAGGAATGCGGTGTGGATCATTTTTCAGTATTCAGCGTGGCCGAGGCCATGAGGGCACATAAAATTAAAAAGAGTGAATGTGACCTGATGATCATGGGCTGGATTGATAATGATGAGCTTGACTGGGCTATTGAACATGATGTGTCCTTTTATGTGTTTACTCTTGACCGCCTTAAGGCAGCATGCAGCGTTGCGGCCAGAATGAATAAACCTGCGCGTGTTCATCTCGAAATTGAGACGGGAATGCATCGTACCGGCTTTTGCGAAAATGAGTTGGAGAATGTTGTCAGTATGCTGCATGAATTCCAGGGCGATGTTGAGGTGGAGGGTGTATGTACACATTATGCAGGCGCTGAAACCATAAGTAATTATGAGAGGATAAAGGATCAGATAAGTACTTTCAGCAGACTCTGCAGCTGGTTGAATGAGAGAGGAATTAAGCCCCGGTACCGCCATACCGCCAGCTCTGCAGCTGTGCTTAACTTCCCGGAGACAGCCATGGATATGGCCAGGATAGGGATATCAGGCTATGGCTTCTGGCCCAGCAATGAAACACGTATGACCCACCTTCTGAAAATGGATAAGCAGGATGATCCGCTGAAAAGGGTGCTTTCATGGAAAAGCAAGGTGATGAGCGTAAAAAATGTGGGCGAAGGGGAATATATAAGCTATGGCAGTTCATATCTGACAAACAGGCCGGCTACCATTGCCACCGTTCCGGTAGGATACGGCTATGGATTCAGTCGTAACCTGAGCAACCTGGGTCATGTGCTGATACATGAAAGGCGGGTGTCTGTTATAGGTTCTGTAAATATGAATATGGTGATAGTCGATATTACGGATCTGGATAATGTGCAGGAAGGTGATGAGGTGGTGCTGATAGGAACACAGGGAGAGCTGACAATTACGGTTAGCTCATTCAGTGATATGAATAACAGCCTTAACTATGAGTTGCTGACACGACTACCAGACCATATTCCGCGTTATGTGGTTGATTAGATGAAGAAAAATATTTAAATAGATATTATAATGAAAAAGACAGTATTACTTGTTTCTGTTACCCTGTTGATTTTTCAGGGTATGTTTTCACAGAGCGTTGGTGATTATTACTCGGTTATTAGAGAGGAAGGGCAGGATCCTGCCTCTTTCATAGAACAAAAGCTTGAGCGCTATGACCTGATCATTTTTGATGATGCTCTTCATTCAGCGCTTGAACCTTATGTTTTTGTCTGTGATTACCTGAGGGATAAACCTGAATCAGTTAATTATATTTTTCTTGAAGCAACACACATGAAGGTACAGGCTGATATAGACAGCTTTCTTAACAAGCCTGTAAAGGATACCAGCCTCCTGCTTAAGGTTTTCCAGGAAGATTTTACCTATGGCTGGCTTTATGAAACTTATCTGACCCTTTTTTCCACGGTATGGGATATTAACCAGCACCTTCCCCCGGATGAAAGGATAAGGGTAATAGGAGTGGACCAGCCTGTCTACTGGGAGGGACTGCATACGCGGGAGGATTATAATATTTTCCAACAAAGCCTGATTGCCCGCGACAACTCCATGTATAACAGGGTAATGCAGTATATGGGTAATTTCGAAAATGGCAAAAAAGGTATTTTCATTACCAATACCCGTCATGCTTATAAATGTATAAGAAATGAAAAGGGACAGCCATACTGGAATGCAGGAACCTTTTTTTACAGCTGGCATCCAGGAAAAACCTATTCAGTACGCTTTCATAACATGATAATGAAGATTGAAGCGGTGGATGATAAGGCTGAAAATATCTCGTCTGCAGGACTCGAACGCCTTGCATACAGCTGGGTGAGGATGGATGGCGGCTTATGGGACAAAGCTTTTGCCCGGAATGGGAATAAGCCCGTAGCTGTACCATTCAAAGACAATATTTTCGGGGAGCATCCCTATATCGGAAATCATATGACTGATGTGCTGCCGGGACAAACCATGTACGATGCCTTTGATGCCCTCATCTTTTTGAAACCCCTTGAGGAAACCAGGCTCAGTGCCCATACGAAATTTTACTATACCGATGAGTTTAAAAAGGAACTGGAACACCGGATAGGTGTTATCCAGGGGCATAACCTGGATTCTTTTTTAGAACAAAATGGCTTTGACACAGTAGAGGAATATATAAATAAACTCTCTGAGTATGTACCTGAAATGCCGAATCCACTGGTAAGTCCGGCCGATAACTGATATTGGCCCGCTCAGTTTAGCCTTATGCTATCGGGATATAAATGATCCTGCAAAAGGTAAGCAGATATAAGTCATATGCAGCTTTCAGAAAATATACCTGTCCTTACAGTAATCAATACTAAAGGAAAATTAACAATAATGATGAGATTAAAGGTTTTTATAATTATGGCAGTAATGCTGTTACATGGACTGGCAACTGCCCAGAAGGCTACAAATTACACTATTGATGCTGAATTTTTTCCCTCTGATGCCATGATGTATGGTGTTGAGGTGTCGCCAGACCATTTTATGAGGGGCTCAGCCCTAATCACCCTTTCAGGGGAATTGTCAGAAGATACTCCGTTTTATCTCCATGGGGAACTAAAAGTAGATTCGGTTATTATGGATGGAGTGCGGGTGGAGCATATAAGTGAAAAGGTAATGTACGGATATGATTATTCCAATCTTGCTGTGAAGACAGTTCTCAATGGAATCCCTGAAGGGAAAAATAATGAAATCAAAGTTTTTTATTCAGGATTTATGCACCCTTCAAAGGCAAGGTCAATATCCGATTATATGCATATTGACAAAGAGGAAGGGGTTTTTCTAAGATCTTTCGCCTATTCTCTGTGGTTTCCGGTCTTCCTTGAAGCCGGTGAACAATGGCATCCTGCAATGTTTGATATGGTCACGGTCAGACTGCCTGCAGGCTTCAGATCAGTAATTACAGGTGAACTGGTCTCCGAGTATGACAATGAAGGTATTTATATGGCAGAGTGGAAACCCGGCCTTGTTGATATATTTGAAGTGCAATGTACTGCCCGGGAATACCAGGTGCTTGAAAAAAACGGTATCAGTGTCTATTATATCCATGATAAGCAGCAGGCCGGTAATATACTTGATTTTTCTGTCAGACTGAAAGAATTCTGCTATGACAAATTACGGGCATATGATGATAGCAGGCATCTTTTTGTAATTGAAATGCCGCGCTTTGGCGATATATCAAGTGGAAACGTGATAGGACTGCAGTCAGCCAGATTCAGTAATTTTGATAATAGCATGAGTTCAATGGCTACTATCACGCATGAATTTGTGCATCCTTACCTTTCCATACCGGTCTCCATGGACAGCCCCCTGTATGCCCTTGTTGTCGAGGGTTTTCCCAGCTTCTTTCAGGTATATGTACTGGATGGAATTATTGATGACTATTCTCCGGAAGAAGAAATGCGAAGGGTGGAGGATAATTACATGGAGAAAAAAAGAACAGGTCTTAACAGCAGGGGCGGAAAACTTCCTGCAGAAAAGCCCATATATGAAATAACAGCGGATGAGATAGGTGCGTATAAGGATAATTTTATACTTAGCGACAGGGTATGGCTTTTTATGTTTGACCTCTGGCAGCATATGGGTAAAGATAAGTTTGAAGAATTTGTCAGGGACTTATTCAGTCTTGACAGCATAGACCAAAGGATTTTTGAGACGCTTATCATTGATTACCTGCCTGCTTATAGAGACAGGCTGGATACATGGTTAAAAACAACAAAATACCAGGAGGGTTTTATCCTGGAAAAATAAGGTGTTAACAGGCATTCCCTGCTTTTGATCGTCTGTTACCCGCTATTTTATGAGGTGGGGAACTATTTACACTAAGTGTAGAAAAAATGCTTCATTAATCCTGATCCTTTTGGCAGGTATATTTCCATTGATGGCACTTAAGTAAAAGATATACAATACAATGCCTTTTTGTGCATTATTTTTGGCAAGGTTTTAACTTTTCTTTTAACTGTACTTACAGTGATAGAGAAATTTTAATATAGTCCTTACTGGTGTTTCGACGGACATGAAGCATTCGTAGCGGAATAACAGATTATAAGATATAAAAAGAATGAAGTCATTAGTGCCATCCTTAAAACTGGCTCTTTTCTTACTGATAAGCATCCTGTTTATTTACGGTATCATTGAAGCAAAAAATCTTTTGTTTCCAATCACTTTTGGTGTTCTGTTTGCTTATTTATTGCTGCCCGTAGCCAGCTTTTTGGAATTAAAGGGTATACCAAGGATACTGGCAAACCTGATGGTCATATTATTAGCTCTTATAGTGCTTGGCCTGATATTTTTTCTTTTCTATCAGCAGCTGGCTTTAATGTTTGAAAATCTTGATTCCCTTAAAGAATCGGCTAATAGAAATATAGAATCTTTCCAGAACAGGATACAAAATTTCATTGGACTTTCTGATAACAGGTTTGAGGAATTTCTGAAAGCCGAGGTGAACCGTTTCTTTAGCAGCGGCAGTTCAGGTATTGGTCAGATTTTTTCAGCAACAACCGGAACAGTATTCAGGATGTTAATCCTTCCCGTCTATATATTTTTGTTCCTTTACTACAGGACAAAATTTGCATATTTTATTCTCAAGATGGTAAAGAAAAAAAATAAACCCGTTGCCATCAAGATTATGAGGGACATATCCACCGTTGCCGAGAGATATATGGGTGGTGTTTTTATTGTTGTTTTGATATTATGTATAATTAATTCCACAGGCTTGCTTATTATAGGGGTCAATTATGCAATCCTTCTCGGTATTATTTCAGCTTTCTTCAATTTTATCCCTTATTTCGGAACAGTTATGGGCGGAGCAGTGCCTCTGCTTTTTGTTCTGCTTACCGATCCTGACCCCTTGAATACAGGATTAAAAGTTCTGGTCATGTTTATAATTGTACAGTTTACAGAAAATAATATACTTACCCCGAATATTGTAGGGGGTAATGTAAATATTAATCCTTTCTTTATTATAATCGGGCTTGTTGTTGGTTCAATGGTGTGGGGTATACCGGGAATGCTGGTGATCGTTCCTTTCCTGGCAATTGCCCGGATAATATTCATTAATATTGAATCTCTTAATCATTATGCATTTCTCCTGGGTCCGCGAGGCACTCAAAAACATTCCATTAATTTCAAAAAGATCAAAAACAAACTTATCCGAAGGAAAGAATGAGTCGGATTTTTATAAAGTTGCCCCTGGTGCAATTACTTTAGTCTTATAATGGAGTTTTTATTACCGGCATTTTTTTAAACCGGCAGTTACGGCTACAAATAGCATCGCCGGAGACAATATTCAGAAATAAAAAGTGTGGAATTTATGACACATTATATTGCCTGCTGTGGGATACTTATCTACATTATTACAAATTACAGGCGGCATAATGAGGAAAACGTATTTGGCACGATATTTCTACTCTTATATGAGAAAGGTTGAATTATTAATTTTAAAATTAGCTTAATTATGGCAAATAAAACAACAAACGCTTTACTGGGATTTTTAGCCGGAGCCACAGCGGGATTTGTTACCGGTATTTTAATCGCACCCGATAAAGGTTCTAAAACCAGGGAGAAAATAAAAGAATCCGCTCAACAGGCCGGTGATGGTTTAAAAGAAGACCTTGACGAAAAACTTGACGGACTGAAGAGTTATTTCAGCAATTTTGTCAATGATTTAAATACCCGTTTCGGCGATCTTGAAAATGAAGTCGAAAGGAAGACAAAGCAAGCCCAGAGAAAAGCGGCAGAAAAAGTGGAAAAAGAGGCGTCTAAAGTGGAAAAAGAAGCATCAAAAGTGGAAAAAGAAGCCGCCAGGATAAAAGATGCAAAGACCGACAAGGAAAAGCAGAAAACCAAATAGATTATTAACATCATGAAGGATAAATCTTTGATTGAGAATATGCACGAGTTCAGTGATGTTATTAAGGCCTATGTTGAAGCGAGGATAGATCTCTTGAAATTAGGTATTGTTGAGAAGATAGCCAGAATAGGAACTTATTTTGTATCCACCATATTTATTGCAATTACAATACTGGTAGCGCTTGTCTTCTTAACACAGGCCTTTGTAGGCTGGTATGACGAAGCTTATGGCTCTTCTTCCGTGGCTCTGCTGATATCGGCAGGTTTTTATATATTATTAGCCATTATGATATTCCTGTTCAGAAAGCAACTGCTGACAAACCGGATCGTCAAAAATATGGCTGAGATACTGTTTGATGAGGATGAAAATGATTAAGCCATGAGTAAGACAATCCAGAGAAAAAATATCAAAATAAAGAGTCTTAATGATTTGAAGCTTGCTAAGGAAATATATAACTATGAAGCAAGGCTTCATGAGCAATTCATGATTTCCGGGATGAAAAACTTTAAGGGACTGCTTATCACCTCTGTCAGAAATACAATTGTATTGTATGGACAAAAGGTGTTAATATCGTCCCTGCATCGTTTGTTAAAGGCATAGATTTTAACAGACCTGGTTTTACATTTTTACTGTCCGGGCGTATTAAATGCCCGGGTATTTCCTGTTCCCCCCTTGCTGCTATTTTTCCTATATTTGTGCTTTTGTAAAATACGGATTATATGAATTACGATCTGCCGGATGGCATAAAAGCGCTGATATTCGATCTTGACGGCACGCTGGCCGACACCATGCCCCTTCATATGGAAGCCTGGAAAAAGGCATGCAACAGTTATGGTATGGATATGAGCAGTGAGTTCCTGAGGTCATTTACAGGCTCCCCGGGTATAAATATTGCGCGGGCAATAATAAAGGAATATTCAAAAAAGGATATTATAGATCCGTATGATATTGTTTCCAGGAAAAGGAAGCTGTTCACCGATATGCAGCACAGGGTGAAAGAAGTTGCTCCTGTAGCCGGTATTGTACGTAAGTACCATGATGTTATACCGCTGGCGGTGGGCACCGGTGGTCCGAGAGATACTGTTATGCGGACCCTTGAGCTTATTGGGATGAAGGAGTATTTCAGTCATATCGTTACGGCCGATGATGTTGAGAACCATAAGCCGGATCCGGAAACATTCCTTAAATGTGCCGGGCTGCTCGGGGTAGACCCCTCTGATGTTATTGTCTTTGAGGACGGCGACCTGGGTATCAGGGCTGCCGGATCGGCAGGAATGCAGGCGGTGGATGTCAGGGACTGGTATGAATATTCATGGTGAATAATCAGGGCCCCTTAAAAATTCAAAGGACAATCCAATTAAGTCAGTATATTCGGCCCCATAATTCCCGAAAAGGGCTTTAAATAATAGTCGTCTTGATTTAGCTGCTGTTACTTAAGCTTGAAAGTGCCTTCCAGATACATCTCCTTGCTTAAGGGTTTGAAGTCGCGCGAATCAGCTATAACCTCATAATCAATGCCTTCGATTAGTTGTGGTTTTGCCGGGGAGGATTTAACACCCAGGATATAGTCTATTGTGGCTTTCAACAGTGGCTCGTTCTCGTCACCAAATGGCTGAAGGTTTGCATAGTTCTCTTCTGCCTCCATATCAACGGGCAGACCGTCAACATAGTCTGAAACATCATTTGAATTGGCAAGTTTGAGTACTATTGGCTGCATTGCCCATTTATGATTGGGATTGACATTACCCTGGCTGTCCCAGTCTTTATAGGTTATGGAGCCTACATATTTGCCTGTTGAATTAGTGCCTATCACCCTTACATCCATATATGGTATCAATCCGTTTATAAGCATTTCGCTGGCCGAGGCTGTGGATCCCGTGGTTATAACATATACTTTGTTAAGATCCATGCTTGTAATCGGAGTTGCAGGTATCTCCCCGCTGGCATGGATCGTATCCTTGAAATAATAGTTAAGCGCATCTTCCCCATCTGATTGTATCCAGTAAGCATTGTATTTATCATTCCAGAGGGATCTGGCAAAAACCTTATCCGTATCTGTTCCGTAAACCATGCTTGCAAGGTACTGGGATGATCTTATTGATCCTCCTCCGTTATATCTCAGATCGAGTATAAGCTGGCTGGCGCCCTGCGACCTGAAAGAATCAAAGGCCTCATTAAGCTGAATATCAAAATTTGATGTAAAAGCATTATAAACAAGATATGCTGTGGGCACTCCTCCCACATCAATTACATTGGTGTAGTGGACAGGGTTTTCCTGGATTTCTATTGCAGTCATTACCGGTGTGTCATCACCGGTATAAATAGTGTTGTTCTCAATATATGCCAGTGTCAGATAATAGCTTTCGTTATTTAAAAGAAGATCCCTGTAATTATTAACTGTAAGCTGCTCTCCGTTTACTTCCATAAAGAGATCACCACGTTTCAGATTTGCCCCTTCTGCCGGTGAATCTGAAAGTACATACCTGACATAGCCGAAAACATCATCTGATTCTGATAATCTGACGAGTCTGAAATCATAGCCCATGGACTTGGAAATACCTGCAAAGGAATTCTCCAGTTCTTCCCAGTCATCAACAATCCATGACCATTTGTCTATTGTGCCGTACTGGTAGAGGAGGTCATAGAAAAGACTTTCATAGTCGGTTTCGAAACCATTAAGGTAACTGTAATAATCATCGGTGGTGGCAAAATAATCATTGCCGAGTTTATCAACTTTATCATACCACAGGTAAACATCCTGCAGCCCTTCATAAACAAACTCGCTTATTTTATCGGGTTTCTCAACAACAGGCTCCTTATCGTCCGTTGGTATATCTTTTTCACATGCACTTAGCATTGTGAGTGCTATAACTGTGAATAATGTTAATTTTAATAAAAACTTCATAGGTTTAAATATTTTATTTTCCTTTAAAATAAAAAAAAGAATTTTCTTCACAGCGGAACCGCTTCTCTCTGCCATAAACTTTATTAATCATTGCTCATGTAAGATTGTGATTAAAAAAACCAGTGCTCGTTTCCTTTGATTATAAAATGCTTGTTTTAATCAAAACACCAGCAGACAAAAGTACAAAAAATATGCCTGAATCCGACCTATTCCTTAAGACTGGAATTATTTTGCATGATTCTTGGGATTAATTTCCCTGTTAATAACAAAATTTGTATAATATTTGTTTATAGCATTCAGAAGACAGCATGAATAATATTATCTTTATGAAAGGAACAAGATGCATAACGCCGGGATTTTTTGAGTAAGGATTAAGTAAAATATTTTGAACATATGAGATTTATAAAGACTTTTTCAGTTATTATCATACTTACAGTAATTAGCGGATGTTCTGCAGTGCTTAATAAAGAACATGAACTATTCCGTATACAGGATGTATATTACCGTTCCTGGATGGTCAGGGACATTGAAAAGGGTACGGATGTTTTTGTGGAACTGAAGAAGCTGGATGAAGATATTGAATTCACCTCCATTGTATTCAGGGGACTGGAAGTAGATGTTACTTCTTCTTCTGAAGGCAGTAAAACAGTGATAAAAGGAACCATCAACACAGGTCCTTCGATTATTGAGAATTATGAATATAAGCGGGGCGGACCCGGTGATGTTATCAGGTTTGTATATGAAGGCAGGGAGTATGATTATCCACTGAAAAATATCAGGAGGGAAAAGACAGAATTTACTGAATAAATGCTTTTGTCTCTTAAAAGCAGATTGTTCTTACGGGGATCCTATGAAATAAGTCTTCTACTGACTTTTAAAAACAGATCGTTCTAACGGGTATGCTGCTGGTATCATCAATATCCAGCATGCTGTTTATCAGTCTTAGCTCCCTGAACCTTTTCAGTCCGGCCGGGGTGATATCCTTCTCCTTTATCAGTCCGCGATCCAGCAGATATTCCCTCTTTGTGCCCCTCAGCAGGTAGCTTGACGGTGTGTACCATATGCCGTCAGTTCCTCTTGCAATTATATTTGCATATGATGTGTCGGTAATCCTGCCATCCTTGATTATAAGTATATCATCACAGCCGTTCCTTTGTTCAAACAGTGAATCTATACCTGACCTGTTGATGTATTTATAGCTGTATTCAAGATTACCTGCTTCCACAAGCCTGAGTGTTCTTATCCTTTTTATCTCGTAGGGAAGAAAGTCCACCTTCCTGATATGGTCATCGTATTCTATCCTGCATTTGAAAAGTCCCTCCCTGGCATAGGCCGGGATGATTATTTTATTCTGAAGATCGACGGCCGGACCGGTATTGAACAGATACTTCCTGGATTTATTAAATCGGCTTGAATGATAATCAATATTGAATAAGCGGCCATCCTTTACTTTTATTGTTTCAACCAACAGGGACATATATCTTCTTTATTAGTTCATCATACTCCTTTTCAGGATCGCTCATGAAGGTGATACCACCTCCACTTCTATAAACATATCCCGTTTCGTTCTGTTCAATATACCTGATCATTACAGCGCTGTCAATCTCGCTGCCGGTAAAAATTCCGAAAATACCGGTATAATAGCCCCTCTCTTCAATTTCACTTTCTTTGATTATTCCCAGGGTTTTGTCTTTTGGTGCACCACTTATCGATCCGGCGGGCAGCATGGAGGTGATGATATCACCTGCTCTGCTCTTCCAGCCAGGCCCCAGCGATCCTGCTATCTCTGAGCTGACCTGAAGCAGCTTGCCGGATACTGTACCGATGGTGTCAATATACCTGTGTCTTACAACCCTTACATTACCGGCATATATGCTCAGGTCGTTTCTTATAAGATCGGTAATGGTATTGTGTTCTGCCTTTTCCTTTTCATCCGCCAGTATTATCTTTTCAGCATTCTTTACTGAGGCGTCAATAGTGCCCTTCATCGGGAATGATCTTATTGTCCCGCTACTATCTATTCTTACAAAAATCTCGGGAGAGAATACAACAAATTTATTTCCGTAAAGTAGCCTGTACCTGGCATGACTGTTATAAAATATCTCACCCAGACTTGCATCTGTCTTTATCCTTGCGGGGAAGGTAAGGTTTAGAAGGTATGTATTACCATGGTGTATGTTTGTTAATACATTATCGAAGGCTTTCTTATATGTTTTATAGTCAACGGGTTTAATATCAGGTTGTATACTTTCAACCGTACTGTTTTTTTCCTGTCCGGAATTATCAAAAACCGGGGTGCTCATAATTATGTTGCCGGGCAATTGATCAAGAGGATGGATCACCGGTTTTCTTAATTCAAAATCAAACATAAAGAAGAATGGACGGCCTGAATTAGCGTAAAAATTCATCTGTCCGCTGGCATATTTCATTATATTTGATTCCATGAAAGTGCTGATTATAGATAACCATGATTCATTTACATACAATATAGCCCATATTGTCAGGGCATGTAAGCTTACAAAATTAGAAATAAAAAAGCCGGATGAACTGAGATTATCTGAAATTAATGATTTTGACAGGATAATTTTTTCACCCGGTCCTGATCTGCCGTCAAAGGGTAATGTTATGGAGCTGGTGCTTGAGGCATACCAGGCTGAGAAAAGAATACTGGGAATCTGTCTTGGCCTGCAGGCTGTTGTTTTGTTTTACGGCGGTCAGCTTGAAAAACTTGAAGAGGTGGTACATGGCATGACAAAAGTAATAAAACGAACAGGGGCGGAATCGACAGTGTTGAAGGATATACCCTCAGACTTTATTGCCGGGTTTTATCATTCATGGGTAGCGGACAGAAAGAAGATGCCGGCATGTCTTGAATTAACATGCCATTCCGATGAGGGAAGGGTGATGGGGATAAGACACAGAGACTATGATATAGAAGCTGTACAGTTCCATCCTGAGTCGGTAATGACCCCTCTTGGTGTTAAAATGATTGAGAACTGGCTGGTTGACGGGATGTCAGCAAAATGAGAAGCGATTGTTAGTGATTTAACATTCTTTAATATTATCATTTGCTGAATTATTTCACGGGCAATGGAATCTTTTCTATATTTACCTTACTTCAGAGATGTGTACAATGAATATAATAAGGAAATATAAACATTTCATTCTTCTGTTCACCTTTCCTGTTCTCCTGCTGTTTATTACAAACTTGCTGGTGAACAGGCATCACCATCTCATCAAAGGATATGAATATATCCATGCCCATCCTTTTAACAAGGAAAGCGGAACGTCACAATACCCCATTCACGACCATACTGATGCAGAACTGGTAACACTTGACCTTCTCAGTAACCTTGAAATACTGGTTGGCCTGGCTCTGATTATATTATTTACAGCATTAAAGGCCCTTGATCTGTCCATGCCCTGCTTCCACGGCTTACCTGCCGGCATGGTTATAGCTCTTTGTTCACCACG
>JAWLFR010000012.1:0-33665 GCA_041685495.1 Bacteroidales bacterium | reverse complement strand
CTGAAGATGGCATTACGCGAATACTGTGTTGCGGTGGGCAGTATGCTGTAATATAGTGATTCACCGGCTATCCTGAACAGAGATGACAGCTCGGCTGATATTACTTTCCACTGGTCATAGCGCAGGTTGTCGATAAGTATAAAAAACAGTTTTTGTTTTTTTGCAAGCAGGGGGAACACTTTCTCCTTCATCAGGGCCTGACTCATAAGCGGCCTGTCTTTTTCATCTTTGAACCACGAGAGGTATTCTGAGGATATAAACCCGGAGAATGCATTATTTGCTTCCTGCTCCTGCATGGTGAATATCTCCCTCAGGGTGCTGTCGCCTGTCCTGTCGAGCTGTATATCCCAGAAAGTAAGCTTTTTATAGATATTGATCCAGTCGTCTGCAGAGGAGGCTTCACTGATAAGCCTGCTTATGGCGGCAAACTCGCCCCGGTAGTCACTTGTTGTTTTTTCCTGTACCAGCCTTTTACTGTCAGTGTTTTTTTTGAGGCAGAGCAGTATCTGATTAGGCTTAACGGGCTTGATAAGGTAGTCGGCTATCTGTGAGCCTATGGCATCTTCCATGATATCTTCTTCCTCGCTTTTTGTTATCATTATTACGGGGATGCCCGGTTTAATCTGTTTTATCTGTTTAAGGGTGTCTATGCCGCTCATGCCCGGCATATGCTCATCGAGGAAGATAATATCATAGTCATTGTCTTTCACCAGCTCTATGGTATCAAGACCGTTGGTGCATGTTTCAATCTCATAACCTTTCTCCGTGAGGAAGATGATATGGGGCTTCAGTATCTCGATCTCGTCATCGGTCCAGAGAATCTTAATTTTTCTCATAGTGAAACATTAATGATATATGCACAAAGTTATATCACTCAAGGTAGTTTTCCCTGAAAAAGAGGTAATATCTGCCGGCATCTTTATCGCTGCTGAGGCTTTCGTAGTTGGATGAGCTTATGATAAAGCTGAGTATTTCTGTTTCGCCGGTGTTTCTGAGTATCTCGCCGGGACGGAAACTGTCATAATAATCCATTGCGGCATCAGGGTCGGGGAAGGTGCCCACGGTTATGCTGATATATTCATCGTTCACCAGCTCGCCCCGTGTATTATAGTTCTGGTCGGTATAGTTATCGATATTATAGTTTATCACGTCGAAGGTGAGCCTGTTAATATCCAGGTCTTTGTCCATGATGACAACCATAAAACGGTAGGGTGGTGTGTTCAGGGTATCATACAGCATGACGGCTTTTTCTATCTCATCCTCCTCTTTCAGTTCCGGCACCTTCTCGTTCAGGTGGGCTATCATCTCTGAGGCCCTGGCGGCTTCGTCAGTGCCGGGGTACATATCTGTTATCTTCAGCAGCTCATCCTTCAGGCTTTTCTCATCCAGCGCGGGACCCATGGCATATGCTTTCAGCAGCATGAACCTGGGCAGCAGCTCTGACTGCGGGAATTCTTCCGGGGCCCTGTTGCATATGGCTATTACCTCTTCCATATTTCCGTTCTTCCACTGGCGGAAGGCACGGTTATACATCTCTTCAGCCCTGTTGGCTTCCTTCATCCTTGTTTCGAGGTAGTCAGGGTCGGACAGTATCATGGCATATTCACTGTCAGGGTGCCTGCTTATCAGTCTCTCCCTCCATGCTTCTGCCAGCTGCGGGTCGCGGTCCTTATTTATACTGTATATATTATAGAGGGCATGGGGCGCCCTGTAGTTATCAGGGAAGCGGTTGATAAAGCGGATGTATGCCTGGGTAGCCTTTTCATAATCGCTGAATTTTTCATGGTACACCATGGCGGCATTAAAGAGGGCATCGGCCATCTTCCTGTCTGATTCTGCCACCATTGAATCATTAAGCGGCAGGTTTCTCAGATAATACTCTTTTGATTTAATGCCTGTTGCCGCAGCGATTGAATCATCTGCCTGCACCGGACCTTCACCATCTGCGCCTGTCACGCCTCCGGATGATGACTGGTTGGCCCTCCGCCAGTTATCTTCCATCTGCCTGTTGCCCCACCTGTTACGGAACTCGGTGCGCCCGAAAGTAAGGGCCGACTGGTTATAGAAGTACCATTTGCCGCTGGCATCAATATTGTCCCTGAACCTTCTCTGGTTCTCATAGAACTGCCCCATATTATACCTGCCGCCTTCCGGCATGGCATCCTGCCTTTCCTCCTGTTCTATCTTTCTTATTATACCGCTTATGATATTATCTATCTCGGAGGGACTGAGTGATGCCACATGCTGCAGGCTGTCCTCCCTGCTCACTATGTCGAGGTAAGATGTAAGCTCGTTGAGCTTGCGTGATATATTGTAATACTCATCATAAGCGGGGTATCCTTCGGCAAGGAAGGTAACGGCACTGTCATAATACATCTGTGCCAGGTGGTATTCGGGTTTGTCGTAATAGTGTTCTGCCAGCATAAGGTATGACCTGCCTTTCTGGTTATTATTGCTGGTGCTGGCTGCAGCGGAACGGTGGTAATAGTCTGTCGCCTCTTCTGTATTACCTTCGCGCATCGACAGGTTACCGTGGGCATAATATATCTGGTCGCGGTACTCCCTGTTCTTATCATCGCGCAGCAGCTTATTCAGCTCTTTCCTTATATTCTCAACATCACCTGACTCAACATCAAAGACGCCGGCCTGGCTTATCCTGGCATTGAATTCCATCTCGTAAGGGGGGTTGAGCCTGAGGACCTTTTTATAATTCCTGGTGGCTTCAGCGCTGTTACCTGTTTCCTCGTACAGTCGGGCCAGTATATATGTGGGCCTGTTCCTGTTTTTTTTGCCGCTTATATTATCAAGGGCTTTTTCAAGGGGAGGGATGGCCCTCTCATACTGTTGCCTGCGCATATGCATATCGGCAAGGCTCAGGTAGTAGTCGGCCCGCAGCTCATCTTCAAGGGGCAGGGGATCAATTTCGGAGAGCAGCCTTTCTGCCTCGTTATAGTTACCCGCCTCATTATGTGTCCTGGCCAGCCATATCCTCGATTCGGTGCGCATCTCCTCATCATGTGTCTCCCTGATATTATGCAGCAGTGTGATCCTGGCCTCGTCATAGTCATGCTTCATCAGCTGTGCCTTTCCCATCAGCAGGTAGCTGTCGTCCACCCAGTCATTATATTCCTTACGGTCATAAAATTCCTGTTCTTTCTCCGTCAGGGGCTTATCATTATCCATATCGGGACTGGCCGTCATGGAGTGGAGGCTTATAAGCTTGGATGCCTTATTGATGGCTCTTTCCATATCGCCTGTGGCTGAGCGGGCGGCATCCTCATCACTGTATTCGAATATGGGTATAAGTGTGGCATAATCATCTTTATATGAATCTTTTATCCTTTCCATGCCATTATGGAAGGCCTCATTGCCGTTAAAATAAATATTATAATTACTGGTGAGGTTATGGTAAAAGCGGCTCAGTCCCGTGTTTTTCTCAACAGAGCATGAGTATAGCAACAGGCCTGTAGCCAGCACTATAAGGATATTATTTGATTTAAGGTATCTTCCCAAATCAATAGGTTTACACTATTAACTGGTAAAAACAGAAAATAGTATGCCCGGGCATGCTAAAATAATGATAAATATCTTATACAGACACCACTTCAGCTACCTCCGGCACTTCCTTCATCAGTGCCTGCTCAACGCCACCTTTTAGTGTATGCATACTGAAAGGACATCCGTTGCATGCGCCTGTAAGCCTTACCTTTACTATATTGTCATCGCTTACCTCCACCAGTTCAATATCACCGCCGTCAGCCTGCAGGTATGGCCTCACCTTTTCAAGTGCATCCATCACCCTTGTCCTGAGATCCTCTTTTTTGTTTTCTTCCATGATAAAATTTAATTAACCGGTACCTTTTGTGTTGGACCCTGATTTTTGTTTCTCTCCTCTGTTCTGATAACCAGCTCACGGGCAAGCTTATCGAAGGCTCCGGCGGTATCATCATCGCCCAGGGCCACGGGCGACCCGCTGTCGCCGCTCTCAGCTATCCCCTGTATAAGTGGTATCTGACCGAGCAGGGGCAGGTTTTTCTCTTCAGCCAGCTTTTTGCAGCCTCCTTTGCCGAAAATATAATATTTATTATCCGGCAGCTCTGCAGGTGTGAACCATGCCATATTCTCCACCAGTCCGAGCACCGGCACGTTTATCTTCTCATTGCTGAACATGGCAATACCTTTTATGGCATCGGCCAGGGCCACCTGCTGGGGTGTTGACACTATGACGGCGCCTGTAACGCCCACCTCCTGCACCAGGGTCAGGTGTATATCGCTTGTTCCGGGAGGCAGGTCGACTATAAGGTAGTCGAGCTCACCCCAGTCGCCCTGTCCCAGCAGCTGCTTGAGGAAGTTGGAAGCCATTGGTCCGCGCCATACAACAGCATCATCGGGTGATATGAAATATCCTACCGACAGCACTTTGACCCCGTATTTCTCAACCGGTATTATCAGCTCTTTGTCTCCTTCCTTCCTTACCTGGGGCCTGTCGCTTTCCGTGTTGAACATCTTGGGGGCGGAGGGACCGAAGATATCTGCATCCAGCAGTCCCGTTGCATATCCCTGCCGGGCCAGGGCCACGGCTGTATTGACTGCCACGGTTGATTTGCCCACGCCGCCTTTGCCTGAAGCTATAGCTATAATATTTTTAACACCCGGTGTAAAATCCGAACCCAGCGGCTTTGTCTCCACCTTTGGCTCCGGTCCTTTTATCTCCACCGATGAGATGACGGTGTCAGCACCAAAAGTATCTTTCAGCGCTTTAACGCATGCATGTTTAAGGGATGAGGCCACAGGGTCTTTCTGCCTGTCGGTTTTAAGGACTATCTCTATCCCTTCCGCTCCGTGCTCTGCTTTCTCAACCATCCCCATGGATACGATGTCATCTTTCCCCGGGTACTTTACTTTTTTCAGTGCTGTAATTATCTGATCATGTGAATACATATTGAAAATTTTATAGCTTGTTTTTATTTAAATTAAATATAAAGAGCAAGTTTAAGAAAATTTTTTCTAAGCTCAAAGGACTTATTTCAGTTCTCTTACGGGATTCCAGAACATTTCATTGAAATTAAGTATCCGGTCGCCGGCTATTATGGCACCTTCATTCTCCAGCAGTTCCTGCATTAAGCCAGGCTGTCCGAAATGGTGTTTTCCTGTAAGCATGCCTGCCCTGTTGACCACCCGGTGGGCTGGTACGTATGTGCCCAGCCTGTGGCAGTTATTAAGTGCCCATCCCACCATTCTGGCCGAGCCGGCAGTGGATATATATGAAGCTATGGCGCCGTATGATGTAACCCTGCCATGGGGTATCATCCTTGTCACTTCATACACTTTATCGAAGAAGCTGTTATCTTTCGTCATCGTCCCTGACTTCTGTTGGTGGTTGCCCGCTTACCGTCCTTATAAGCGGATCACAGTGTATTAGCTGTTATCATCGTCCCTGACCTCTGTCACCTGTTTATCCGCGGGTGGACGGAAGCGGATATATGTAATGTTTTTACCGGCATCCAGGAAGATCTGTTCATAATGGGTCCGTATGGTAAGTATATCATCAACATCTTTTTCCGCATGCAGGTTACTGGTATTTGACAGTATCTCCATATCGTTCTCTTTTATCAGCCTCATGGTGTAGTCATACAGTTCGCGACTGTCGGTCTTAAGGTGTATAAGGCCTTTCTCTTTCAGGAAAGAGCTGTAGAGGTTGATAAAGCGCGCCCCGGTAAGGCGTTTTTTGTTTCTTCGTTTTTTAAGCTGGGGATCGGGGAAGGTGATCCATATCTCGTCTACCTCATCCCTGCCGAAGAAGGACTCTATCAGTTCGACCCTTGTCCGGATAAAGCCCACATTACCGATGGAATCCATGCTGGCTGTCTTTGCACCTCTCCATATTCTTGCCCCTTTAATATCTATTCCCAGGAAGTTTTTACCTGGGAACCGCCGGGCCATGCCTATGGTATATTCTCCTTTGCCGCAGCCCAGTTCAAGGATCAGGGGATTATCGTTGCCAAAAAAGTCCTCTTTCCATTTTCCTTTAAGCTCATGATCTTTTTTAAAGACATCTTCGAACCGGGGCTGTATAACATGAGCATAGTCTTCCATTTCAGCCCATTTCCTAAGTTTGTTTTTACCCAAGATATGTCTCTGTTTATTGTTTTATCTTTTTTATGCGTATGCCTATATCTGTAACTCCCTCCAGCTTCTCTTCCCTCATACCGTGCCTGATATTAAAAGTATAGCTCCCGCTCCCGGGGAATGTGACACTGGTTTTAAAGGGAACGGACAGGTCGTTGACATCACCCAGTCCTGATCCGTACCAGTTTCCTTTTTCATCTGCCAGGTAATATTCAACGGTGTCTGTTATGCTCTGTCCGGCAGGCGACAGGGTCTTGATAAACAAGAAGATATTGCGGTAGGGATAGTTATTGTTTGTGCGTATGACCAGGTTAATATCAAATGTACTGATGGTGTCCTGTATGTCTGCTTTCAGTTGCAGCTCATGGTCCTTGTCCCATGAATATTCCGGTATCTTCCGGCTGTCGGCATAAACATCACCCGGTGAGCATGATACAGTGATGACAGAGTACAGGAGCACGGTGCCCAGCAGTATGAGGATATTATTTTCTTTTTGCATTATGATGCCTCCTTTTGCCCTTTTTCTTTTTCTTTTTCCTGTTTTCCTTTTTATTATCGAACCTTGTAAGGCTGCCGCCTCCCACCATATCATTGGGACTGTCGATATCAATATCATCAAAATGGTCTTCAACAAGTTTATTTGGCTTCTCACCTTTGCTGTTCATCTTCTGTATTTCCTTAACCCTTTCCACCGGTACGGCAATGGTGTTGGCGGCTGTTCCTGGGTCGAAGGTATACCAGTACAGTCCCTTGAAAATCTCCATCTTGCAAAAGCTGGCTCTTCCTTCTATTGTTTCAAGGGGTTTTTTTGAAGGAAACTGCTTTTGTTTGTCCATGTAGCAGTCGAATTCGTAGTTGAGGCAACATTTCAGTTTACCACACTGTCCGGCCAGCTTCTGCGGGTTAAGGGACAGATCCTGCTGCCTGGCATGTGTTGTGGTGATAGACACAAAATCGGTGAGGTGGGATGAACAGCACAGTTCCCGACCGCATGATCCTATGCCTCCTATCCTCCCTGCTTCCTGGCGGGCACCTATCTGCCTCATCTCTATCCTTATCCTGAACTCTTCGGCCAGTATCTTTATCAGCTGCCTGAAGTCTACCCGCTCATCCGATATATAATAGAATATAGCCTTTGTTTTATCACCCTGGTATTCGACATCACCTATTTTCATGGCAAGGTTCAGGTCACGTGCTATCTGCCGCGATTTAAGCATGGTAGGTATTTCCTGCTTCCTGGCTTCCTCCCATTTTTCTATATCCACGGGCTTGGCCTTGCGGTAAACCTTCTTTATGTCCTCGGTTTCGGGCACTGACTTGGAGTGTTTAAACTTTAATTCAACAAGCCTGCCCGTCATAGACACCCTGCCTATATCATGTCCCGGAGATGCTTCAACGGCAACGATATCGCCCTCCTCCAGTCTCAGTTTATTAACATTACGGTAGAATCCTTTTCGGGTATTTTTGAACCTTATCTCAACCAGATCCGTTTCACGCCCGGTATCGGGGATGTCCGACAGCCAGTTGATGGAGTTAAGCTTATAGTTATCTCTCTGGTATATTACTTCTTCCGCTTCTTCGGGTGTATATTGTTCTTCCTCTTCTGTTTTGTTCTCCTCAATGTCCATTATCCTGTTGTTTTTTTAATCCCCCTCAGCTTGCGGGGGTGGCTTTATATAGTGTCTGTTTTCCTTATTCCACTGACAGGCAAATTTAATTATAATTTGACTTAATATCAATTATTTATTGAGGCTCTTCAGTGGCGCGACTGTTAGGGGGTGAAGCCGGCAAGGACAGCAGTTTTGGGTGAAGGTGTTGCGGCGTCGGTGACTGATCTGTCAGCGTATAAGGGAAGAGATCTTCAGGGCCAGGTCAAGAAAGATAATCTTCGGGTTGCCGTTTGAGGAAATATGTGAGTGGGCCAGTGAAAGCGCATTATTAAGAGGGCTGATATTTTTGTTGGTGATAAATGCCTTGAAGTTTTTTGCAAAGGCTTCTTCTTCTCCTTCAAGGAAGACCAGCTTATCTGCGGCATCAGCAATATTAAGTATATAGTTATCCCTTAACTGTGACAGTGAATAGCTGAGAAATCCTTTCTGTGCTTCCCTGCCCCTGGTGGCCATCTCCTCGGACCACTCGGCCAGTGCCGGTATATCCCTCTTGTATGCCAGCCTCATCATGCTTATGAAGGACGAGAGGTTGGCTTTCCTGGCCTGGTTCTCCTCGATGAATTCAACAGCCCTGATGTAGTTGCCCTGTGACAGCCGGGCTATGATGCCTGCCCTGTGCTCATCGATACTGAATTCTTTTTTCAGCTGCTCACTGAGTGCCTCCTTTTTTATGGCCGGCACCCTCACAAAGAGGCATCTTGACATTATGGTGGGCAATATAAGGTCCGGCTCTTCCGATACCAGCAGGAAGAGGGTTTTATCAGGAGGCTCCTCTATCATCTTCAGCAGTTTATTGGAGGTGGCGGGGTGCATCCTTTCCGGCATCCATATGATCATTACCTTATAATCGGATTCATAGGTCTTAAGGCTAAGCTTCTTTATTATCTCGCCGGCCTCGCTTGCATATATCAGTCCCTGCTGGTTTTTGACACCTATCTCTGCCAGCCACCGGTTAAGGTTGAAGTAAGGCGATTTATTGACCCTGGATCTCCATTCGGAAATATAATTATCGCATACAACTTCACCTGATCCTTTGTTTATCACCGGGAACACAAAGTGGAGGTCGGGGTGAACCAGCTTTTCGTATTTACTGCATGAGGGGCATACACCACAGGAATCGTCTCCCTGCCTGTTACTGCAGGATATATACTGGGCAAAAGCAATGGCCAGGGCCAGCTTGCCACTACCCTGGGGACCCGCAAATATCTGTGCATGGCTGACCCTGTGATCCCTGACAGACCTGCTTAACTTGTTTATTATTTCTTCCTGTCCGATTACCCCTGAGAACTTCATTTTGCTGTGTGTTTGAGTATGAACAAAAATAGGAAAATAGATTCATAATCTGATGAAAATATTGTAGGTTTGTAGTTGGTTGGGATAAGGAAGTTTACAGCATTTTATTGAAAAATATATTAATGATAACCAGGTTTTTGCCGGTGGTGGTCCACAGGCAGGCCAGCTTATGAATATTAAAATTCAGGATAATGAAGAACATTAACGGATACAGTTTTGAGGGTAAAAAAGCAATAGTGCGGGTGGACTTTAACGTTCCGCTCGACAGTGATTTCAGGGTTACCGATGATAACAGGATACGCGGGGCCCTGCCCACCATAAAAAAGATAGTTGATGATGGCGGTGCAGCCGTCCTTATGTCGCATCTGGGCCGACCCAAAAGCGGGCCGGAGGAAAAGTTTTCACTGAAGCATATTGTGCCTGAGCTGGAAAAGCTTACAGGCAGGGATGTGAAGTTTGCCCCTGATTGCATAGGAGAGGAGACCCTGGAGATAAAGAAAAATCTGAAGCCTGGAGATATCCTTCTGCTGGAGAACCTTAGATTTTACAAGGAAGAGACGAAGGGGGATGAGGATTTTGCATCCAGGCTGGCTGAAGGATGTGATGTATATGTTAACGATGCTTTTGGCACAGCCCACAGGGCTCATGCCTCAACAACCATTATTGCACGTTTCTTTCCCGATGAGAAGCTGTTCGGATTCCTTATAAACAGTGAGCTGGAGAATATGGACAGGCTGATGCACATGCCGGAAGAACCTTTTACAGCCATTATGGGAGGTGCAAAGGTGTCTGATAAGATACAGCTTATTGAGAATATGCTTGACCGTATTGATAACCTGATCATAGGTGGGGGGATGGCCTATACCTTTATTAAAGCACAGGGAGGTGAGATAGGTGACTCACTGTGTGAAGAGGACAGGCTTGATACAGCCCTTGATATTATAAGGATAGCAAAGGAGAAGGATGTAAGTATCTTTCTGCCTTCTGACAGTGTTAACGGTGATAAGTTTGATGCCGAGGCCAATGTCAGGCTCACTGCCGCCGATTCAATAGATAAGGGGTGGATGGGACTGGATATAGGCATAGAAACCATAAAGGAATACAGCTCTGTTATTGAACGCTCAAAGACGATACTGTGGAACGGTCCCATGGGTGTTTTTGAGATGGAGAAATTTTCAAATGGCACCAGTGAGATAGCAAAGGCAATAGCGGAAGCTACGGATAAGGGTGCTTTCAGCCTTATCGGTGGCGGCGACTCGGTGGCGGCAATAAATAAGAACAAGCTTGCCGACAGGGTCAGCTATGTGTCAACAGGAGGCGGTGCCATGCTTGAATACATGGAGGGCAAGGAGCTTCCGGGCATTGCTGCGATAAGGGACGAAGCATAATAAGACTATGGACTATACGGTAAAAATATTAACAGCTGCCGTTCTGTTGCTGCCGGGATTGCTTACTTCATGCGAGAAGGAGCCCGAACAGGTGACGTCCGGTGAGTTTACCATTGACAATACTCTTTACGGACAGGGTCCGTATTATGCTATAGGCTTTTCCTTTGAGCAGGGACGTAAGTTAAAGACCAGTGATGTGCCCGGACCGGATATTACCGTTCATGCCCGGACAGATGCAGGGGGAGATATAGAGGGTGCTTACCTTGATACACCCATGCTGGTGGAATCGTTTGCCCTGGCCGGTGAGTTTGACACGGCGGCGGAGGCAAGAGCTTTTTTTAATGAGCTGGTGGATATTGAGCCCGCATCATATGACTGGGTGCTTTCTGCCGATGGAATCAGGGTAAACCAGGTATGGCTGTTTAAAACGCGGGAGGATAATTATGTCAGGTTTATGATAAAGAACCTGTTGCTTGAGGATGCCGGGGGCGTACCTTATGCTGAGGTGACGGCGGCCTGGCATATACAGCCTGACGGCTCAACTACTTTTTCGCAGTGATGGATGCACTTCCGGATGAAGTATTCAGTATATCAACAGGAAAGGATTTCGAAGCTGCGGCCCTGAAAATTTTCAGGTACCAGGCAGAAAATAATCCACTGTACTCATTATGGCTTAAAAAGCTGGGTGTTGATCCGGGAAAGGTTGACAGGCTGAGCGCAATACCTTTTCTGCCCGTATCGCTTTTCCGCGACAGAAAGATTATTAGCGGGGGAAAGGAGGCTGAAAAGGTTTTTGTCAGCAGCGGCACCAGCGGGATGAAAAGGAGCAGGCATTATATTGCGGATCTGTCTGTTTATGAGCGGAGCCTGAGCCGCTGTTTCAATATATTTTATGGCAATCCCGGCGACTATGTGATAATGGCCCTCCTGCCTTCCTACCTTGAGCAGGGGGAGTCCTCACTGGTCTGTATGGCCGAAAGGCTTATCAGCATGTCGGGCTCAGCACACAGCGGCTTTTTTATGTATGATTATGATTCGCTGAAACAGGGCATTGAGCATCTGAAGGGAGGCGACAGGAAGATACTGCTGCTGGGGGTGAGCTATGCCCTGCTCGACTTTGCTGAATATGCAGACCTGAGCATGAAAGGGCATATTGTGATGGAGACAGGTGGAATGAAGGGCAGGCGCAGGGAGATGACAAGGGAGGAGCTGCATGAGTTGCTGAAGGAAGGGTTCGATACGGAAAACATACATTCCGAATATGGCATGACCGAGCTGCTGAGCCAGGCTTATTCGGGGGGAGACGGGATATATCACTGTCCGCCCTGGATGAAGGTGCTGATACGCGATCCCCATGATCCTTTCTCCCTTTTGCCGCACGGGAAAACAGGAGGTATCAATATTATCGACCTGGCTAATATCCATTCATGCTCCTTTATTGAAACATCCGACCTGGGACTCTCATACCCTGATGGTGGTTTTGCTGTCAGCGGCCGCTTTGACAATTCAGATATCAGGGGCTGTAACCTGCTGGCTGTCTGACCTATTCGCCAGCCACTTCCAAAAAAAATCAAAAACATGTTGTATAACATGAATGATTTTTGGAAATTATTTGTGCACTCACTGATATTGCATATTCAAAATGTTTGTAATCTGAATCTGAGGCTGATGGCTTTTATTAACGGAATACCGCGCTTTAACCTCACCCTGATGATTAAGAGTCCGGGTGAGCCACAACCTTTTTACTACCTCTTTCAACAGCCGGTGGGTATGGAAGATTCATCGGTGCAAAGCCCTGGCGTTTGCATGGGATACATTAGCTCGCTGCATTTATCTCGCTGCTGAAGTCGTTAAGGAGTGCCTGTTCCTCCTGCAATGGGAGCAGGGCTCCTTAATTTTTTTCAAATTATTAAGAAAAACACAGCTCCCGGCGGCCGTAAAAAGGTGGCTGCCTCAAAAGTGATTTAGTCATGCATAAATTAAAAAGCCGTCCCGGATATGTTCCCGGGACGGCCTCTGTTCTTAATAACTAAGAGTATCTACAGATAATCAGATTCCCAGTTTTCCCCTTATGGCAGCAGGTACTGCATCTTTATGCACCATAATAAAAATCACCTTGGCCTTAACATAGCTTTCTGACATATTGAGGTAGCCGCCAAAGCGGTTGCGTGCCGTACCCCATGAGTTTTTGGTGATATAGTACTTTGTTCCGTTCTGGTCCTCTACAATACCTGTTACATGCATCAGGTGATCGTCTGTTGTAACGAAACTTTCATATCCTTCCTGCCTTATCTCCTGTGTGACATCAATCTCCGGGAAGGGGTTTTCGAATTTATATACTTCTTCCAGTCTCTCGGAGGGCGACATATCTTCAAACCTGGCCCTGTCAGTACCTGACAGGTCTTCGGGCTTGCTTACATCCGGGTTGATAGCTACGCCGTTGGTATGTGAGAATCCTTTTTCGCTCACATCACCGTCCCAGTCAACAGTATAACCGTTATTGAGGGCATAGTCCATTATTTCAACAAGCTCATCTATAGGAACATTATACATCTTTTCATGCCTCCAGTTATCGGGTACCTCAACCTGTCCTTTAGTGTAGAAAGGGAAGTGTGAGAAGGATGTAATCTGAACATAATCATCAGGGTTTATGTCGAGGCTGGCTGCGAAAGTCTGCGGTGTGTATGTTGTACCCTTGTAGTTAAAGCTTTCCGGTATTTCTCCCAGGTAGGTGTCAAGAACGGCATCAACTATCTCATGATATTCTTTGGATTCATTTCTCATCTTTACCGGCACTTCGGCTATAGCATTGATAAATGACTGCAGCTCACTGTGGTTATGTGTTTCGGAGTCGTAGTTTATACCCGTGTACACTTCTTCAGGTACCATGCCGTGATCCGAGAACACCTCCATCCAGTCGTGGGAAAGACTTCCGGGACCCAGGTTGCCGTTGCCCCTTCTGAGGTAATTGTCCTGCAGCCTGTCGATATAGTTATGACGTACTACAAACATCTCCGACAGGTCATATTCACCCTTGCCCATGCGCATCAGTTCCGATTCAATGAATGATGTTGTGGCAAAGCACCAGCATGTTCCGGTACGCGACTGGTTTTTAACGGGTGTGGCATCAAGGCTAACCAGTGTTTTGAACTGGTAGCCGTCTGGTGTTGCATCTTTTCTTCTTTGCGCACTGGCATTGAGGAAAAGGAATGCAATAAGTAAAACGCTTATAATTCGTGATTTCATAAAATATGGATTTAGATTTTATTAGATTTTAAGTGCCAAATTAAGATTTTATTGTGACAGTTGCAGAAAAAATGTTACTAAACATGATTGATTGTCCTTTTACCTTCAATGGTTCTTCACCGGTTTTTTTCCTGCATTGTATCCCCTCTCCCTTCACAGACTTACAGTGTCGGATAAAACGCATCCTCGATATGCTCAATCCTGTGCTCAGAACCATCGCTTACTACTGATATAATATCAAACCGGGCTTCTTTTTCACATTCGTGGGCCAGGAGATATACCTGTGCCACGTGTATAATATTTCTTTGCTTGGGTACCGATACAGCCTCCCGGGGGTGCAGCTGAAAATCAGGCCTTCTTGTTTTTACCTCAACAAATATTATGAATTTATCATCTTCAGCAATGATATCTACCTCCCTGTGACCTGTGGTCCAGTTTCTTTCGAGAATGCGGCAGCCCTTGTCCCTCAGGTAATCAGCGGCCAGTTGTTCTCCTGTTTTACCCAGTGAGTGAGATTTTTCCACAGTGTATTATATCTGCCTGTCAGATAGCTATTATCTTATTTTTTATTGCGTACAGTATGAGGCTGGCCGTATTTTTCGAAGCTGTTTTGCTGAGCAGGTTGGCCCTGTGTTTATCCACCGTCCTTTTACTTATAAACAGCCTGTCAGCTATTTCCTGGTTTGACAGTCCCTCACAGATCTTAAGCAGCACTTCCTTTTCGCGCCTTGACAGGTTGGCGTGCCTTATTTCCGTTTCCCTGGATCTTATCTTCTGTATGACATGCTGCAGCAGTTCCTGTGAGAAATAGTTGCCCCCGTTATGCACGGTTATAATGGCATCCTTTACCTCGTTGATATCGGAGTCTTTCAACAAAAAGCCCCTGGCCCCCGCTTCAACCATCCTGTGGTAATACTCTTCTTCGCCGTACATTGACAGTGCAATTATTTTTATATCCGGGTTAATTTCCGTTACCCTGCGTGTGGCCTCAATACCATCCATCACAGGCATATCGATATCCATCAGTATGATATGACAGGGAGCGCCGGATATCAGCTGCAATACCTCTTCGCCGTTACCTGCCTCTCCTGATATTTCAAAATTATCAAAGGCATCGAGCAGTATCTTCAGGCCGTTTCTGAATAGCTGGTGGTCGTCAGCCAGCACTATCTTTATTTTGTCCATAATATTTTAATCTTCTGTATTGATCTTGATCAGGGCATGCATCCCCTTGTTCACTGTGCTGTCGAGAACGAATATCCCGTTTACCGACTTAACCCTGGTCTGTATATTTGAAAGGCCCATTCCCATATTATCCCGCTTGCCAAGTATTGAAGCGTCGAAGCCTTTCCCGTCATCATTATACTGCAAAATAATAAAATTCCCGTGTATATTAAGTTCAATTGATATATTTGATGCATCCGCATGTTTGAAGGAATTATTTATAAGCTCACAGACCGAGCGGTATATTACAGCTTCAATATCACTGTTAAGCCGCTTTTTGCCCACATTGCTGTTGAAGGTAAATTTTATATCCCGTGCACTGCTCACCCTTTTTATAAAGGAGTTAATGGCGCTTTCCAGCCCGAAGTTGGTGAGTACATGTGGACTCAGGGTGTTTGAGATATCCTTGATAGTGGCAATGGCCTCGTTTACCACATGACTGGTATTATTGATTATTTCTTTATCAACCGGGTCTTTGGCCCTTGCCGCCATTGCCGTAACTGACATCTTCACGGTTGACAGCAGTGGTCCCAGGTCATCATGGAGGTCCTTGGCAAAGCGTTTTCTCTCATTCTCTTCGGTATTGATTATGGCATGTAACACCCTTCTTTCCGCCCTGGCCCTGTCAATATCAGCTTTTTTAAGGGAGAAGAACAGCTCCCTTATAAGAATAACCCCGCTGAAGATAAGTATGGAGATAAAGGCGCCCATCCATTCGTCAATAACTGCCATATTAACTGTTTCCACCCCGCGTGTAAGCTCAATCAGGTGTATTATCTTACGGGCAGCCATCACGACAAAAGCCAGGGAGAGCAGTATCCATGAGAGGCGGTACTTTGTAAGTTTCATAAAGCGCAGCGCTATTGAGGCGGCAACAATCTGCAGGCCTATCGAGATAACCAGTGTGAGCAGGCGTATCATAATTTCTTCTTTTGATTTATCACTACAAAATTAAGAGAATATCCGTATGTTAACCGTCCTTTCCAAAATGCAATTTTTAGTACCTTTACGATTCTTAAAACGATAAGCAATGAGATACCTGTATACAGCGGGAATATATCTTTATAATATGTTGTTGCATATAGCCGCCCTTTTTAATGGTAAGGCGGCGACTATGCTCAGGGGCCGCAGGGAAACATTCAGGAAGCTGGATTCCTGTTTCAGGGAAGGGGACAGGGTCTTCTGGTTCCATTGCTCCTCCCTGGGCGAGTTTGAGCAGGGAAGACCGGTGATGGAAAAGATAAAGGACGAGCAGCCCGGAATAAAAATACTCCTTAGCTTTTATTCTCCCTCGGGTTACAGCCTGAGGCATAATTATGACAGGGCCGATGCGGTTGTTTACCTGCCGGCAGATACTATCCGGAATGCCAGGCGTTTCATAAATATGGTAAGGCCTGAAAGGGCCATATTCATAAAATATGAGTTCTGGTTTAACTATCTGTACTTATTGCAGAAACGCAATATACCCCTTTATCTTATATCGGGTGTATTCAGGCCCTCACAGCCCTTTTTCCGCTGGTACGGCCGGTACTTTCTGAAGAGGCTGAAAGGTTTTACCCGGCTGTTTATCCAGGACAGTAATTCGGCAGCTATACTGGAGAGTCACAATGTAAATAATTATACCGTAAGCGGGGATACCCGTTTTGACAGGGTGATGGCTGTAAGCAGGGCTTCGGAGGAGATACCGCTTATTGAGGAGTTCAGCAGCGGCAGCATGGTTATGGTGGCCGGCAGCAGCTGGCCGGCAGAGGAGGAGATTATTGCCCGTTATATGAATAATAACCATGAAGGCCTGAAATACATTATTGCACCTCATAATGTTGCTGACTCAAATATAGACAGGATTGAAAAACTGATAGAGCTGCCCGGCATGCGGTATTCGCGATTAAACAGAAATGCTGTGCCGGCGGATATCAGGGTGCTGATAATTGACAGCATAGGTATCCTGTCCTCAGTATACAGGTACGCTGATATAGCAGTTATAGGTGGAGGCTTTGGCAGGGGCATACATAATATACTGGAGGCAGCCACATGGTCCGTGCCCGTTATGTTCGGTCCCAGACACGATAAGTTTAAAGAGGCCCTGGATCTTATTGCACGGGGCGGGGCTGTGATGTTTGACAGCTATGAGACCTTCAGCGCCGCTGCTGACAGATTCCTGGGTGATGCCGGTAGCCGGGAGACTGCAGGCAGGGCTGCCCGGACTTATATAAATGATAACCTGGGAGCCAGCGATAAAATAATATCAGAGTTATTAACAAAATAATGTTAATAAGCTGTTTATAACCCCTCCTCTTTTTGTATATAAAATGTAACCATAATGTAAAAATTATGGCCGCCCAAAGTCTTATCTTAGTGCCCCGTTTGAACCGGTTATTTTTTATGGTATGAGCTACAGTAAGCTGTCAAAAATAAATTCAGAAATAATTTCTAACCTTAAATTTAAATATATGAAAAAGCGAATTCTGTTAATGTCGCTTCTTGCGATGTTTGTTTACGCCACCAATGCTTTCGGACAGGAGGTAACCGAGATCAGTGGTAAGGTTATTGACTCCAGCGGTGAGTCGATAGTTGGCGCAAATATTTACCTCGACGGCACCACTATGGGTACGGTGGCCGATATGGAGGGTAATTTCACACTGAGGACCCTGGAGCGGGGCAGCTATACCCTGATAGTTTCCTTTGTAGGCATGCTTCAGTATGAGCGTGAGGTGGAGCTGACAGGCCGGGATATTGACCTGGGCAACATCGTACTGGAAAGCGATGCCATAGGCCTGGCTGAAGTGTCGGTCTTTGCAAATATTGCCATAGACCGGAAGACACCGGTGCCGGTGGCAAATATAAAGCCTGCGTTTATCGAAGAGAGGCTGGGCATGCAGGAGTTTCCGGAGATACTGAAATCAACACCCGGGGTTTATGCAACCAAGCAGGGTGGTGCCTTTGGCGACTCACGTATCAATATAAGAGGTTTTAATGCCCGTAACTCGGCCGTTATGATTA
Source organism: Bacteroidales bacterium (assembly GCA_041685495.1). GTDB lineage: Bacteria > Bacteroidota > Bacteroidia > Bacteroidales > VadinHA17 > UBA9300. The sequence continues at coordinate 15,715 of JAWLFR010000012.1, read as the reverse complement.
ACGGTGTTCCCGTTAACGATATGGAGAACGGATGGGTGTACTGGTCAAACTGGGCCGGACTGTCGGAGGTGACAAGGACCATGCAGGTACAGCGCGGACTGGGAGCTTCAAAGATAGCCCTGCCATCGCTGGGTGGTACTATTAATATACTTACCAAGACAACGGATGCTGAGGCCGGTGGCAATGTGTATTATGCAGTGGGCAATGACGGTTATACCAAGACCGGCTTTACCCTCTCGTCAGGTCTTACCGATAATAACTGGGCCACAACAATCTCAATAGCCAAATCGGAAGGTGACGGTATTGTCGACGGAACGCAGTTTGAGTCATATTCATATTACCTTAATGTGTCTAAGCTGCTGAATGATAACCACAGGTTTGCTTTCTCCCTTTTCGGTGCACCGCAGTGGCACGGGCAGAGAAGCACAATGATGACAGTAGACACCTATAAGGACCCTGTCATTAACAGTATATATTATAATTCAGACTGGGGCTATAAGAACGGACAGGTTTATCATATCAGGAAAAACTACTACCATAAACCTATGGGTATACTGAACCACTTCTGGGATGTCAATGACAGGCTTAATGTCTCCACCGCTGCCTACCTTTCAATAGGTACGGGCGGAGGAACAGGACCGCTGGGGATAGAAAAATTCTATGATCCTTCATACCTGCGGGAGAACCAGCCCGATATTGACAGGGTAGTGGATGAGAATATAGCAAATGGTGCCGGTGGCTCGGAGACAATCATCAGGTCATCAAGGAATGATCATTTCTGGACCGGACTGCTGACCAATGCAACATATAACCAGGAATGGCTGACCCTCACTGGTGGTGTGGACCTGAGATATTACAAGGGAATACACTTCCGCGAGGTTGCTGACCTGCTTGGCGGGGAGTATTATCTTGACAACAGCAATGTGAACGATCCTAATAATGCTGCTTATGTGGGCGATAAAGTTGCTTATTATAATGACGGTCTTGTTGGATGGCAGGGTGTGTTCGGACAGGGAGAAGCCGTATTCGGAGACCTGACAGCCTTCCTTGCAGGAGCAGTGTCAAACAAGTCATATACAAGGGTTGAATATTTCCTGGAGACACATGACGGTGACGGTGCTTATTCAGACAGATATAACTTCCTGGGCTACAGCTTTAAGGGAGGGGCTAACTATAACCTTACGACTGCACATAATGTGTTCCTCAATGCAGGGTATTTTGAGAACCAGCCTGACTTCAGGACGGTATTCTATAATTATAGTAATGATGCCAATGCCGATGCCCCCAATGAGAAAGTATGGTCATTCGAAATGGGTTATGGCTTCCGCAGCAGCTTTATTACAGCTAATATCAATGCCTACTATACCACCTGGAAAGATAAGTCAAGGGTGATAGGATACAGGGATAATGGTGTTGACAGGTTTGCCAACCTTACCGGTATCAATGCTCTGCATAAAGGTATTGAGCTTGACTTTACAACGAAGCCCATTAATAAACTTACTCTTAGTGGTATGGCTTCTGTTGGCGACTGGCGCTGGATGAACGATATTATTGATGCCCAGTTCTTTGATGATAACCAGAACCTTATTACAACACAGTCAATATATATTGCCGACGTACATGTTGGCGACGCAGCACAGCTGACAGCTGCAGCAAACCTGTCGTATGAGCTGCTGGCGGGACTGAAATTCGGAATAGACTATAATTATTATGATAAGCTGTTTGCCAATTTTAATCCTGAAGGACGTACTGCTGAACCGGCAGGAGACAGCAATCCCGATGCATGGGAAATGCCATCATACCAGCTTGTGGATATGTTCCTGCGCTACAGGTTTGACCTTGGTCCCTACAGCTCCACACTGGTGGGTAATGTCAATAACCTGTTTGACACCGAGTATATATCCGATGCCAGGGATGGCGGATCACACAGCTGGAGAGATTCAGAAGTGTATTACGGCTGGGGCCGCTCGTGGATGGTCAGCCTGAAGATCAATTTTTAAGGCATAACCATATAAATAATAATATTTAAAATGGACAAAATGAAAAAGACAATATATTACTTAATGGCAATGGTCCTCATCCTGTCGTCATGTGATCCGATGGCCGAGATATATGACGAGATGGAGGAAATGGATACCGGTTTTGCCACAGAGTTCACCTATGACCTGGGTCCCGATGATTATGCTGCTATTGCTGATCTTACATCCAATGGTGATGCAGCTGACTTTATCGAAGATAATGAAGCATTCAGCGATGAGTTCTCTGCTTCAGTATATGTACCCGCTTACCTGGAGGAACTTTATCCCGCGCTTGGCGAAAAATCAGTGGGGAAAGTCTCATATAATTTCTTTACAGGTTATCCTGAGTATCTTGATGATTATGCAGGACCTGAGAAATACTATGTAAGCGATGATGATTATAACGCTATGGGTGGCGATAACCAGACTTTTAAAACCTTTATCGGTGATGACAATCCGGAAGACCATATACCCGGATTCCTGGCAGATGCATACCCGGATGCAGCAGCTGACGACATAGTGCTTGCACTGTACAAATACGCTGAAGAGATAAAGGACCCTTCCGTGATATACGCATTTGAGTCGGCCGATTACCAGCTTATAGTAGATCATGTGGAAGCTGATATTAATCCTGATTATGTAAGCTCCTGGGGTGACTCCGAGTATTATTATGGTGCAGCTGCTTACTATGCTAATTTTGAAGCCCGTGTATCAGAGAGGATACTGGATATAGTAGATACTGATACCACATGGGTGGAAGGTTTTGAAAGTTTGGGCAATACGGAAAGGGAAGCACTGATTGATGAGCGTATACAGGAAGCAATAGTGTACTGGCTTGAGCAGACATACCCCGATGCAAAGCCCCAGGTAGAGGGACAAACTGTTTATTATAATATACAGTATGATACATATGACGGTTCAGGACATACCTACTATGTAGTTTATGAATGCACAGCCTCCGGCTCTCCTGCCACCTTCGAACTGGTTGACGGTCCGAGCGAAGACTACCTGGTTTATTCAAACACCATTAAGGAAGACCGCGGAGGGTACTACCAGTTTGACGGCAGCCAGTGGGATGCAATGGATAATGTTTATTACCTGAGCTCTGCAGATTATGATGATATGGGCGCCCCGGGGAAATATGACAATTTCTCAAGCTCCGACAATCCCGAAGACTATATCCCGGGCATGCTGGAAAATATGTATCCATATGCACAGGATGGTGATAAGACAGCGGTGGCTTATAAATATTATTCAAGCGGCTCAACAACAGTGAGGGCCATGGAATATGTTTATAATAATGGCTGGGCTGCCTATGATGCCTTTGTGGCTAAAGATGCACAGTTTATTCATAACGGCACCACATGGGTGTTTGACCCCACGGTTATGTTAACCATGAGCAGCAGCGATTACCAGATTATCGTTAATTATGTCGATAATAATGTGGGTGAAAGTTATGTTGATACATACGGGACAGCTGAATTTTATACCGGCGCCAGCGCTTACTATGGTAATTTTGATACAAGGAGCGGAAGCTATGAGGCCGATGACTTCGACTCATGGGAGGAAGCACTGGAATGGGCGATTGGTGTGGCCCTGCTGCCAACAAAGTACCCTGATGCAGTTACAGAGGTAAGCGGTATACCCGTATATTTCATTGTTACCTTTGATACATACAGCGGTGTTGCCGGAAGCTATTCGATGAAGTTCCAGGTTACAAAAGCCGGTCCGGATCCTGAATTCACACTTGTGGAAGGACCGACAGCGGCGAAATAAATTTTAAGATCTGAATTATTTAAGGGCTTGTCTTGAAACAGGATTTGAGACAGGCCCTTTTTTTAATTTATGAGCTTAGGCGCTGCGTGAAAGACCCTGATAATCCCGTCTTCCAAACCCGATGATGCGTGAAAATAATAACAGCTTTATGGCCTGGCTGCCGGCAGGAAGGGGTCTGTGTAAACATCAGATAAACAGAAATATAGCGACTAAAGTTAATAACTAGGCCTGATTGTTAATAATTATGGCTTGCTTCTCCCTGAGGCCTTTCTTAATTTAGCAGAACCTGTAAGAATTACTGACCATAATTCGAACAAGCTTATTTTCAAGTAAAATCCAAAAAATAGATCTGTCAATGGGAGAACTTTTTGTCAATGAATCTGCGCTGACCTCACAGAAGGAGAAAGAAAAGAAGGAAAATGAACCGTCATACAATATGGAGGGAACGAAAGAAATGGAGGAAATAATTCCCGAAGGTGAAGCAGGGAAGGCTGCCGGTAAAGGGGAAGGCCATAAAGCATACAGTCATGATGAGGTTATCAGCGAGTCAATACGCTATTTCCAGGGTGATGATCTGGCAGCACGTGTATGGGCCAATAAATATGCGCTTAAAGATTCATTTGGCAGGCTTTTCGAAAAAACACCCGACCAGATGCACCGCCGTCTGGCCGGAGAGATTCACAGGATTGAAAAGAAGTATCCCGCACCGGTAAGCGAGGAGACATTATACTCGGTGCTGAAAAATTTCAGGTATATAGTTCCGCAGGGTGGTCCCATGACAGGCATAGGCAATGATTACCAGATAGCATCCCTCTCAAACTGCTTTGTGATAGGCAATGATGGTGATTCCGACTCCTACGGAGGCATAATGAAGATAGACCAGGAACAGGTGCAGCTGATGAAACGCCGGGGCGGTGTGGGTCATGACCTCTCGCATATACGTCCCCAGGGCTCGCAGGTGCTTAACAGTGCTCTTACATCCACGGGAGTGGTGCCTTTTATGGAAAGGTATTCCAATTCAACAAGGGAGGTGGCCCAGGACGGCAGAAGGGGAGCACTGATGCTGTCAATATCTGTCAAGCATCCTGATTCTGAGAAATTTATTGATGCCAAGCTGGAAGCAGGAAAGGTAACCGGGGCCAATGTGTCGGTTAAGATGACCGATGAGTTTATGGAGGCGGTAAAAAATAACAGGCCCTTTAAACAGCAGTACCCCATTGATTCAGATAATCCTAAGTTTGAGAAAGAGATAGATGCACGCAAGCTATGGAATAAGATAGTACATAATGCCTGGCGTTCGGCTGAACCCGGTGTGCTGTTCTGGGATACCATAAAGAGGGAAAGTGTTCCTGATTGTTATGCTGACCTTGGGTATAAGACAATGTCTACCAACCCATGCGGCGAGATACCCCTCTGTCCTTACGACAGCTGCAGGCTGCTGGCTATTAACCTGTACAGCTACGTGGAAAACCCATTCACAGAAAAGGCTAAATTCAATTTCGAGCTTTTTACCCGGCATGTACACCTGGCCCAGAGGATGATGGATGATATAATAGACCTTGAGCTGGAGAAGATAGAGGCCATACTGGATAAGATAAACAGGGACCCGGAGTCAGAACAGATAAAAGGAGTGGAAAAGACACTGTGGGAGAATATACACCATAAGGCCAGGGAAGGCAGGCGTACGGGCATAGGCATAACAGCGGAAGGTGATATGCTGGCTGCCCTGGGCCTTGTTTACGGCAACGACACCGCCACCGAATTCTCAACACAGATACATAAGACACTGGCAGTGGAAGCGTACCGCTCATCTACCATGCTGGCAAAAGAAAGAGGTCCCTTCGGCATATACGATGCAAAGAGGGAAGAGAATAATCCTTTTATAAAAAGACTGAGGGAAGCCGACCAGGACCTGTATGAAAATATGAAGCAATACGGTCGGCGTAATATAGCTCTGCTGACCATAGCACCTACCGGTACAACCAGCCTGATGACACAGACGACATCAGGCATTGAACCTGTGTTTATGCCTGTGCATAAGAGGCGAAGAAAGGTTAACCCCAACGATAAGGATGTGACGGTAAGCTTTAAAGATGAGGTAGGCGATTCCTGGGAGGAATATAAGGTGTTCCATCATAAATTTGTTGAATGGCTGCGTATCAAAGGATATGATCCCGAGGAGGTGAGGAATATGGATGATGATGATGTGGATGAGGTAGTGAAAAAATCGCCTTACTACAAAGCCTCGGCCAATGATGTGGACTGGCTGGCAAAAGTAAGGATGCAGGGTAAGATACAGAAATGGGTGGATCATTCTATCAGTGTGACAATAAATATACCGGAGGAGGTTAAGGAAGACCTTGTCAGTGAGCTGTATATGACAGCATGGGAGTCGGGTTGCAAGGGAGCAACGGTTTACCGCGACGGCTCCAGGAGCGGTGTGCTCGTATCAGGGAAGAAAGATAAGGTGGATGGAATAAAGAAAAGACCCAGGGTGCTGGATGCGGATATTATAAGGTTTAATAATAATGATGAGAGGTGGATAGCCTTTGTGGGACTCAAGGACGGTGTGCCCTACGAGATCTTTACGGGTCTGGCCGATACAGAGATATTTCCCATACCCGATTCAATAGTAAAAGGGAAGATAGTGAAAACAAAGGATGAGGATGGCAGTAACAGGTATGACTTCCAGTATACTGATAAGTATGGTTATAAGAATACCCTGGGCGGACTGTCGCATATGTTCAAGCCTGAGTTCTGGAACTATGCCAAGCTTATCTCCGGTGTGCTGCGACATGGCATGCCCATACCCAGTGTGGTTAACCTGGTGAAATCGCTGAGACTCGACAGTGAGTCGATAAATAACTGGAAGAACGGGGTTGAGAGAGCCCTTAAAAGATATATACCTGACGGCACCAAGGCAAAAGGCAAATGTGAGGAATGCCAGTCAACAAACCTGGTATACCAGGAAGGATGCCTGATGTGCCAGAATTGCGGCTCTTCCAAATGTGGTTAGTATAATTACAGTAAAATCAGCAGGCAGGCTGCGGCATCAAAAGCCGGGCCTGTTTTTTTTCTATATGACATCCAGCTTCTTTCCGATCTTCTCAAAGGCACTGATGGCCCTGTCCAGTTGCTCCCTGGTATGTGCGGCAGAGAGCTGTACCCTTATCCTGGCTGCCCCGTTGGGGACTACGGGATAATAAAAGCCGATAACATAAATACCCTCCTCCAGCAGTTGCGATGCAAACTCCTGTGATAATTTGGCATCATACAGCATAACGGCGCATATGGCCGACTGTGTGGGCTTGATATCAAAGCCCAGCTTCTCCATCTTTTCCAGGAAATATGATGTGTTAAGGTGGAGCCTGTCCTGCAGCTCATTGGTGCCTGTCATCATATCTATCATACGGCTGCCGGCAGCAGCCACCAGGGGAGGTATTGAATTGGAGAACAGGTAGGGACGTGAACGCTGGCGCAGCATGTCAATAATCTCCTTTTTGCCCGTGGTGAAGCCGCCTATGGCTCCTCCGAAAGCCTTACCCAGGGTGCCCGTGATAATCTCAACCTGACCCTTAACATCAAAAAGCTCGGTAACACCCCTGCCTGTATTGCCTACCACACCGGCTGAATGGGACTCGTCAACCATCACCATGGCATTATACCGGGCGGCAAGCTCGAGTATCCTGTCCAGTGGAGCAACATTGCCATCCATGGAGAAGACACCGTCGGTGACTATCAGCCTGAACCTCTGTTCCTGCGCTGCTTCCAGCCTGTTCTCCAGGTCTTCCATATCAGCATTCTCATACCTGTAGCGCTTGGCCTTGCACAACCTTACCCCGTCAATGATGGATGCGTGGTTGAGTGAATCGGAAATGATGGCATCCTCACTGGTGAGCAGCGGCTCAAAGAGTCCGCCGTTGGCATCAAAGCATGCAGCATAAAGAATGGTGTCCTCAGTGCCGAAAAAAGCCGATAGCTTATCTTCCAGCTCCTTGTGCAGATCGCTGGTGCCGCAAATAAAACGGACCGATGACATACCGTAGCCGTGAGTATCAAGTGCCTCCTTGGCTGCCTCAATAAGCTCCGGGCTGTTTGACAGTCCCAGGTAGTTATTGGCGCAGAAGTTAAGTACGCGACTTCCGTCCGTTAGTTCTATCTCTGCTGCCTGCGGCGAGCCTATTATTCTCTCTTTTTTGTATAATCCTGCTTCACTGATCCTCGACAGTTCCGTCTGAAGGTGTTCCTTAAAATCTTTATACATAGCTGTTTTATATTACAAATTCCTTTGACTCAGCATGATATCCTGCATTCATAAATTAATGCCGGTCCTTTTCGTTCTGAAATACTTCTGAATAAGCGAGTCGATAATTAACGACTGCGAATGTACTATTTCGGCGATTAATAAACCAAAACTTTTATCAGGTTTTTAGGCCAGGGACAAACACTTATTTATATATATTAACAGATGGGGAAGCTAAAGGTTAAGCGGAAGGTAAATACAGAATATTGTGCCGCACCTGCTCAGGATGGCCTTAATGATGCCGGGGCACTTAAAAAATGTTAAAAGAAGGCCGTTATGGCTATTATATTTAATAAATCATTGTTTATCACAGCTTATAGTTGTAAAATTATAGTTCTTTTGGTGAGAAAAAAGTAATTAATGAGCAATTATTGCTCTGAGAGGAAAATAAAAACAAGTTTGGTTATGATTAAAAGAATTAAACACATGAGAGTATATGTGCCGGTTTTTACGGTGGCATTGATAATGGCCTTAATAATGCAGTCGTGCAATACAGGCAAGGTGGAGGATGAGACAAGTGGCATAGTGCCTCCTCCCATTGATCCGCAGATTGTGCAGGACCAGGATGATATGACATGGGATGATTATACTCCTATACCGGGACAGAACTGGGCTGACCCTTCCCTTGTTCCTGAGCGTGAGTTTAAGATGGCACTGGTGGCTGTTGACTTTTCCGACCAGCCCTTTGTAATTACACAGCCAAAGCATTCAGACCTGTTTGGCAACCCGCAGATAGATCCGGTGGACCGTGAGGATGTGCCACAGTTTTATTCCGATTTCTGGCTTAAGCCTTCGGAAGTAAATCACGGGCAGACGATCAACGGGTACTGGATGGAGCAGTCGAGGGGCAAATTCGGGATCACTGCCCTTGATCCCTTCGGACCGTACCGTATGCCGGAGCCGCACTGGGAATACGGACTTAATGAACATGACCAGCATAGCTATACACCTGACGGCTCAGTGGCAAGCAGCCGTATGGAACCCGATGTTGATTCTTTGTGGAAAGCCGATGTGGGTGATATAAAATCTGACTATGATGCCATACTGCGGATATATGCCGGCTATGACGAGACAGGTGTATGGCAGGAGTTTGGTGAGATGAAATTTATGAAGGACGAGATACCTGCAGAGTGGGGTAATCCTGATACCACAAAGCCACGGTGGGTGCCTACGCGTTATGTCGACTGGACATCATGGAAGGCGGGGATGATGCAATGGGGACTCTCATCCATACGGCAGGGTGAAAATTCGGGTACCATAACACACGAGCTGGGACACTTTGCTTTCAGGACAGGCGATAATGCCAATAACCCTTATGTTGAGCCATATCGTCGAGTCGGAGCAGGCACCTGGGATATGATGGACAGGGGATGCTTTAACGGTCCCGGTGGACCCCATATGCGGTGGGTGGTGCCGCCAACCATGGGGGCAGCCATGCCTGCGGGACTGATGCTGCGCAACAGGATGGTTAATGGTTTTATAGAAGAAGAGCAGGTACTACAGCTGAGCAGGGAAGGGCTGGCTGAATCGGGTCTGGCAGTGGCCCGTATCACAACCAGGGCGGTGGAGCCTCTGCCCGGGACCTATGCCGGACTTATCGTAAGGCTTGACGGTGAAGAGCCTCATGACCGTACCCCGGTTAAGGATCCCGCCGAGAACCCGCTGTCGCAGGGACTGGTACCTTATAACTTCTATTCCATGGAGGTGATACAGCGTATAGGATATGATTCCTTTGTGCCGGATAACGGTGTACTGCTGGCAAAGAATAAGGACAAGGAGAGCAGGAACGGAGGTCCCAACCAGTTCAACTGCTTTAACTGGGTTATTGACGCCCATCCTGAAGATATTGATATGCTAGATTTTGTGAGGCCTGACGGTACAGAGGTGATGAGGACAATAGCCGATTACCGGCAGCTGAATGATGCACTGTTCCATGCGGGACTCCGCTCAGGCAGTGAGTTTGAATATGTTGATGAGCCTAACAGCCTGCATTTTTATATTATTGACCTGCACAGGGATGATGATGGTATACGCAGCTATACCGTGGCTGTACGTTCACTCGACGGCCGGGGTCCGCACCAGAGAGGTGTGGCAGTTGAATCATCCGGCGAGCCTGTGAAGGTGGAAGACAGGGGCGTGCAAACCTTTACTGTCACAAATACCGGCAGTGCCGCTGATATTGACGGTGATATCCACACTGATGATGTAAGTGATAATACAGCTTATGATATTTACAGGCTTAAGCTGAGCGTGGAAGGCAGTGGATGGACGGCAGGCCTTGAGAATGAGCTGATAGCTGTCAGGAACGGGGAGAAGATTGATGTACCCGTGTATTTCGGTCGTGAAAATGAAGGGGCGGGTGAAGCTGCCATTACGCTTACCGCAATATCCGAGAGCGACCCGGAGGTAAGATCCGAATATACTGTTACGCTGGACGATTAAATATTGATATAATAAACAGGCTGCAGGAACTAAGCCTCCGCTTAATTCCTGCAGCTAATACTATACTCATCAGTGCCTGCAAAAAAAGCAGCACTGTTATTACAATCCGTATTTCTCAATTATCTCCTGCTTGCTGAGCCCGAGAATACCATGTTTCTCGCCTACCTTCTTAAAGGCATCAAGAGCTTTTTCGAGGTGGTGCTTGTCATGACCGGCCGATATCTGGGTACGTATGCGTGCCTGCCCGTTCGGTACAACAGGGAAGAAGAAGCCTATGGCATATATGCCCAGTTCAAAAAGGTCTTTTGAGAAGTCCTGTGCCAGCTTGGCATTAAACAGCATAACGGGTACAATGGGACTGTCACCTTCTTTCAGTACAAAGCCGGCATCCTGCAGGCCTTTCCTCCAGAATATCGTATTATCTTCCAGCTTATCCCTTCTCTCGGTGCTGCCTGAAAGTATATCAAATACCTTGAGCACACCTGCCACCACCACCGGTGATATGGTGTTGGAGAAGAGGTAGGGTCTTGCTTTCTGCCGGCACATCTCCACTATCTCTTTCCTGCCGGAGACGCATCCTCCTGATGCTCCGCCAAGGGCCTTACCGAAGGTTGTAGTAATGATATCTATCTTGCCCATCACATCGAAATGCTCATGTGTGCCCCTGCCTGTTTTGCCAATGAAGCCTGATGAGTGGGAGTCGTCAACAAAGAGCAGTGCATCATATTTCTCGCATAGATCAACCATCTCGTCCAGCTTTGCCAGGTCGCCGTCCATGGAGAAGACACCGTCGGTGATAACCAATTTTATCCTCTTGTCGGCATGCAGCTGCAGTTTCTGTTCCAGGTGCTGCATATTGGAATGCTTGAAGGTGTCATGCTCAGCACTGCAAAGCCTCATGCCGTCGATTATTGAGGCATGGACCAGCCTGTCAGATATCATTATGTCCTCGCTGGTAAGCAGGGCTTCAAAAACACCAGCATTGGCATCCATGCATGAGGGGAAAAGGATGGTGTCTTCAGTGCCCAGGAACTCTGTTACCCTGTCTTCAAGCTCCCTGTGTATATCCTGTGTGCCGCATATAAAACGTACCGACGACATGCCGTAGCCTCTTGTATCAAGACCCTCATGTGCCGCTTTCAGAACTTCGGGGTGACTCGAAAGGCCGAGGTAGTTATTGGCACACATATTTATTACGTTACGGGTGTTTGATCCTTCGGGAAACTCAACCTCTATATCAGCTGCCTGGGAGGAATGAATGAAGCGTTCCTCCTTGTATATGCCGGCCGACTTAATATCGCTGAGCTGACTCAGGTAAAGGTCTTTTACTTTATTACTGTAACTCATAGTGATAATTTTTTATTTTTTATCAAGATATCCGTTCACAAGGTCTACAATTTTATTTACAGAGTCGAATGCCTCCGGTGTAGCTTCCTCATCAGGGATTTTGATATCGAATTTTTTCTCAAGAAAAACCTTGAGTGATACCATTGAGAAAGAGTCTACGAAACCACTTGAAATAAGGGGTGTGTCATAAGTAATCTCGTCATCTTCGTCTTCCTGGTATTCATTGATCACATATTCAAGTACCAGATCTTTAATGTCGTCCATATTATTCGGTTTTAAATTAGTAATATATCTGTTTTATTTTGTCTCAGTCGATTCCTCTTTTCACCTGCGGCATGCGGGCTGTCCTGCCTTACACACCCTGCTGCATTACTAATCATCTTCAAGTGTTGATGTGTCTCCTATATCTTCACCCCACTCCTTAGCGTGCAGTATCCTTCTCATTATCTTGCCGCTTCGTGTTTTAGGCAGCTTATCGACATATTCTATCTCCTGTGGCATGGCCAGGGGCGACAGTCTCTTTCTTATAAAATTCATTATGGCCAGCTCCAGGTCATCGGTCACCTCGTATCCCGGCTTAAGGGTGATAAATGCTTTTACCACCTCCATATTCACCGGGTCGGGCTTTGACACCACCGCCGATTCGGCCACTGCCTCATGTTCTATCAGTGCCGATTCCACCTCAAAAGGACTGACCAGGTGGCCCCCTGTATTGATAACATCATCATCGCGTCCTATAAACCAGAAATAGCCGTCTTTGTCTATTGTGGCCCTGTCGCCTGCCAGGTACCAGCCATTGACAAATTTTTCCTTATATTTTTCCTCGTTATTCCAGTAGGCGGTCATCATTGAGGGCCAGCCGGGCTCAAGGGCTATGAGTCCCACCCTGCCGGTCTCTTCTATGGGCTCATAGGTATTCGGATCAAGCACCACCCCTTTGATACCCGGGAAAGGCTTACCCATTGATCCGGGTTTCACTTTCATATCAGGGTAATTGCTTATAACCATGCATCCTGTCTCTGTCTGCCAGTAGGTATCAAGGAATGGCAGTCCGAACACTTTCTCCCCCCATACAACTGCTTCCGCGTTCAGCGGCTCGCCCACGCTGGCGAGGTGACGCAGACTGGAAAGGTCAAATTTCTTAACCAGCTCTTCGCCCGCTTTCATAAGAGATCTTATGGCCGTGGGAGCGGAGTACCACATTGTGACTTTGTATTTTTCTATGAACCTGTACCACGATTCGGCCGAAAAGCCCTTATCGAGTACGCACTGTGTAACACCCAGACTCCACGGACCTATTATACCGTATGAGGTGCCTGTTACCCAGCCCGGGTCGGCGGTGCACCAGTAGATGTCATTATCCTGCAGGTCCAGCACCCATTTTGTTGTAAGGTACTGGGAGATAAGAGAGTAGTGAACATGCCTCACGCCTTTTGGCTGCCCGGTAGTACCAGATGTATAATGCAGCACGGAGGGTGAGTCCGCCTTTGTAGGGAAGATATCCATATCTTCTACCGGCTCCAGCTTTTCGAGGTTTAAGGCTGTCTCTTTTTCCTTCAGCGCTTTGTCCACCTTCTGATCAACGATGATTATATGCTCCAGCTCAGGCAGCCTGTCCATTATCTTCCTCACTTTGCCTGCATGCTTTCTCTGTGTTATGATGGCTTTAGTGCCTGCATTCTCCAGCCTTACGTATAGCGACTCATCACCGAAAGCGGAAAAGAGGGGCTGCACTATGGCTCCTATTTTCAGTACGCCCAGGAAGGAGAGGTACAGTTCCGGCACCTTATCCATAAAAAGGCATACCCTGTCTTCATCTTTAATACCCAGGTTGCGGAGGAAGGTGCCAATGGTATTACCGGCCAGCCTGATGTCATTGAAAGTGTAAGTTTTTGTTTCGCCGGTAAACCCTTCATGGTGCAATGCTATCTTATCTGATTTACCCTGTTCGCATATCCTGTCTGAACAGTACCATCCTATATTGATGATATCACCTTTTTTATATCCCAGTTCTTTTTCGGATATGGACCAGTCAAAGTTCTTCACTCTTTCGTTATAGGAGCCGATATTACTCATAGGTTTTTTTTGGTTTGGTTTATAATGGCCCTTAAGATAATGTTATTTTTGAAAGATTAATAATCAGACTGTAAGAAATTTAAGCTGTTTGACAGCATCAATGAGCTTTCCGGCGCAAGTGTGTTGAATTTGCTGACGGGGGTGTGTTAAATGGCGGAGCCGGTATGGTGTCTTACAGGATTCCGGTTGCGGAGCCGGTATGATACCTGGCAATTATATCCCGGAATTTTTTATGTATGATCCTCAGCTTCTCCACGGAGCGTTTCTCATCATATATACGTACGAAATCCAGTATCCCGTTCTCATTATACATTGTTGCAAGGGCTGCATCAAAAGAAAATTCGGTGATATTATTCCTTACATCCCTGTAGATATTCTCAAAGCTGTCCCATGACAGATGATTGTCGATATGCAGGTAAGCAAAGCAAGGATTGATGAGGTCGAGAAAAATATCCTCTTCAACTTCTTCTGTTTTAAAATATTTGGTGATGCTTATTATAGCCTCAAAATGCGGGAATTTGCGCTGTGCCATAAATTTAATACCTGCTCTTCTGAATGCATCAAGCAGCAGCGGTATATGCTCATATGACAGACACCTTACCCTTATCATCACCAGTCGCTTGTTAAGAAAGCTGATGGTGCCGGGAACGGCATCAAAAGCGTGCTCAAAATCCTTTTTTACCGCCTGTATGGCTCTTATTATGGTGTTATCGTCATAATTATGATCCGTTACAAGAAACATTGACTGTGGCTCTTTCCTCTCCGGTACTGTTGTACCGTAATAACCTGAGTAGGGATGTTCTGCTATAAAGACCAGTGCCTGGCTGTCGTCAATGCGGTCATTGAGTATTATCCGGTCTTTCCTGGTTACTGTTCCTATGGAATAAAATTCATTTGCTGCCATGATTGATCTGTTAGCTTAGTAATTAACTTATAACAAATATATTACACAACTAACAATTAATCCGGCAAAATTGTTCTTTTTCTCCTGGACTGCTGACTATGCCTGCAGCGAACTTACAGCGGGAGATCAAACCCGGGGAGGAACCTGCCGGCCGGTGTTGTTGAGACTTTTTAGATGAACTCTAATGGTGAATAATCACTTACCACTCAAGGATGACCTTGCCGGAGTCGCCTTCTTCCATTACATCAAAGCCTTTCTGGAAATCATCAATGGGGAAGTGGTGCGTGATAACGGGATCGAGGTTGATGCCTCCTATTATCATCTGTTCCATCTTATACCATGTCTCCCACATCTCGCGGCCATAGATACCTTTCATGGTTATGGCCTTAAAGATGATATCACTCCAGGGCACTTTGAAATCTGAGGGAAGGATGCCAAGCAGGGATATTGATGATCCGTTATACATATTCTCTATCATCTCGTTGAATGCTTTGGGTGCCCCTGACATTTCCAGTCCAACATCAAAGCCAACCATACCCAGCTCTTTTACGGCATCGGATATTTTTTCACCTTTTGAGGGGTTGACAACCATGGTGGCTCCCATTTTTTTTGCTATGTCAAGCCTGTAATCGCTCAGGTCGCTGGCCACCACATAACGGGCACCGGCGAATTTTGCAATGGCTATGGCCATGCTGCCTATCAGTCCCGCCCCGGTAACAAGCACATCTTCGCCCAGCAGGGGGAATGACAATGCGGTATGTGTTGCATTGCCAAAGGGGTCCATAATGGATGCCCAGTCGTCAGGTATACGGTCATCCAGCAGTATGACATTCTCTGCAGGCAGCTTTA
>JAWLFR010000095.1:0-8836 GCA_041685495.1 Bacteroidales bacterium | reverse complement strand
CCGGACAGCAATCCGCCGCAAGAAGCAATAAAAGGACTAATAAAGCTGATCTTTTTATCATAGCTGTTTGTTGATTATTGATTTTGCATATTTTCACTGTCACTCCCTTCTCCATAATCCACATCCGGTTCATCCTCATCCTCTTCGTAATACCAGTCGGGCAGCTTGCGCTGTGGTCCTTCCTTCCTGTACAGTATGGCCAGTATCAGTCCCGCTCCCGCTCCCAGCATATGTGATTCCCATGACACATGGATATCCACAAAGGGAAACATACCCCATACCATTGAGCCATACAGGAAAACTACAAGTAAGGACAATGCTATCAGCCGGAAATGCTTCCGTAAAAACCCACTGAAAAAAAGAAAGGCAGCGAGTGAATATACCAGTCCACTCGCACCAACATGCCATGCCTCCCTTCCTGCTATCCACACAAATAAACCCGTGAGCAGCCATGAGTAAACAGTTACACGGATAGCCAGCTCCGAGTAAAAAAAGAAAACGGCAGTGCCAAGAACAAAAAGAGGAACACTGTTATTAAAAAGATGTTCACTGTCGCTATGAATAAAGGGAGATGTAATTATACCATGCAGGCCTTCTGCTTCCAGCGGGTATATCCCCAGGTAATACAGGCCGGACTCAAGTTGCGACTGCAGGAACAGGATCAGCCATAAGAGGACAATAAACCCCCCCGGTAAAAGCATACTCAGCAGCAGCTTTTTCCTGAAGAGCCTGTCGGTGGTTATTTCATCTGCCTGTATACTCATATATTTTCTTCATGGTAAAAATCCACCAGGTAACCTCCGTACTTCCTTATATTAAGAACATATCCACCCTCAAAGATCAGGTACTGCCCTTTTATGCCATCCAGGACTGCCTCAATAAGCCTGTCCTTTTCAAGGTTCAGTGTTCTGACCCTGGCAGGGTATTCCCTTACCGGGTATTCAAATCTATAAATCTTATTATCACCACAATAATATTTTTGCATCTCTTCGGGCATCAGTTCAAATACCCGTTGTTTTTCCTCAACAAGATCTTTAGCCGGATAGTTCAGTCCTGTAAGCATATGCCTCCAGTTTGTTTTATCCGAAAGGTGTTTCTTCAGCTCTACCTCAATTAATCCGGCTGTATACCGGTTGGGTGTAAGCGCCAGCTTTATTGTTTCACGGGCGCCCTGGTCTATCCATCTCACAGGTACCTGCGACTGACGTGTCACCCCCACTTTTAGTCCCGGGCTCAGGGCAAGGTAAACATAATGATTCTGCAGGCAGTGTTTATCAGACCATTCCCTGTCACGCGATATACCCAGGTGGGCCTGGCATTTCTCAGGATGCAGCATACAGGCCTCAGTCTGTGGCAGACTGATAAAACAGGGATAACAATAACCCTGGGCAAAGGTTTTCTTTATCTCCCTTCCACAGTTAATACAGTTGATCTTCCCGAGGTATTCCATCCTCACCTTTTTCCCTGTCAGGCTGTTCAGCGGTATATTATCGCTGCCCACAGGCAGGATATAACTCACCGCCAGTGACGGATCATCATTAGTATAGCCTGCTGTCATCTTCCTGAGGTTCCCTCTGATATTCATTGTTTATATTTAATTCACTTTGTCATGAGATTGCTTCACAAGGTTCATGTTCGTATTTTATTTTTCCGGCGGGTATATTATTCCTGCCTTTTTTCGTATCCTGTCGAGTGTAGCCAGCAGTTCGCGACTGAAAGACAGTGGCACAAGGGGACTTTCTTTCAATCCCCTGTCCATACATTCCATTACCTCCTCCGCCTCATACTGGAAACCCATACCTTCCGGTTTATAGGTAAACTCTTCGATGTTACCGCCGGCATATTCAATCCTCACATGCTGGGTCATATCCCTGTCCCTGCTGAGAAAGATATTGGCCTTCTCACATATTATTTCGGTGCTTATACCGCCGTCATTGCTGAAAGAGCTGTACAGCGATGCTCCCCGCCCGTCCTTATAAGCGAATAAAATACCTATGGACTCATCAACGCCGGTGCCGGCAAAAACCGTGCTGGTCTCTATGCTGTCAGGTGTACCTATAAAGCGTAATGCATCCATAACAGGATATATGCCAATATCCAGCAGGGAGCCACCTGCAAGCTCAGGGTTAAAAGCCCTTCCTTCAGGCTCATAGGGTGCCTTAAACGAAAATTTTGAAATAATATACTGCACGCTTCCTGCCCTTCCATCCATTATCACTTCACGGGCTTTGATATATGAAGGCTGGAATGGGGGCCACAGGGCCTCCATCAGGAAAACCCTGTTCTCCATGGCAGAGTTGATAATCTCATCAAGCTGCAGGCGGTTAAGGGCAAAGGGCTTTTCGCAGAGCACGGCCTTACCGTTTCTGAGACAGAGCAGGCTGTGCTCGTGATGATGTGAATGGGGCGTTGCCACGTATACAATATCCAGCTCAGGATCGGAGGCAAAGGCAAGATAATCACCGTATGCCTTGCTGTAGCCATGTTCGGCGGTAAAGGCTTCTGCCCTCCCAGCGTTTCTCGACACAACCGAATACAGGTTTGCATTATCCAGTTGCTTTAAGCCGGCAGTGAATTTGCGCGCTATGCGTCCCGGACCAATAATACCCCAGTTATATTTTTTCATGCCCATGGTTTTTCATTATATGCCATAAAGATAATAAATACAAATATTGTTCAGGATAATATCCGGATTCAAAAAAATATCCCGTAAACAGTGAAACAACATCTTAATTTCAGGGATGTTCTATAAGTACTATAGTGATCGTTGTTTATGATAACCCTATGACAATTTACCTGAAAAGTAATGCCTGCAATGAACCAATAAACCATAAAAACCCATAATTAATAAAAAATAAAGGATGAAATAGAAATTTTGGCTATCTGTATAGCCCTGTTTTACAATACATAACAAATTTTTATCAAAATATTTTTAATTTTTTTAGTACTATGTATTGCATGGTATATATTTTTTTACATATCTTTGTATCCAACACTACAATGTTCAAAAAGGTATTATAGAAATGAAACGAACATTAACTTTTTCAATCAAAATTTCACAAAAGGAAATGATTAAAAAAGTTAATGGGAGAGCGAAGCGGTTACAGAGTGAAGAAAGTTTTTTATTTTCTTCATTTAGAGTAAAATAAAAATTTTTAAACGGATGAAAATTACAGTTAGCATAAACATCGGCGGAATGGCTTTTCATATTGATGAAGATGCCTACACTGAATTAAAGGTTTATCTGCGCAGCCTCGACAGGTATTTTGCCAGGGAGACAAGCTCGGCAGAGATAATGTCCGATATAGAGGCCAGGATAGCTGACCTGTTAAAGGCCCGGATAAATGATTACAAGCAGGTGATCACTATAGAAGATGTGAGGGAAGTAATAAGTATTCTCGGAACACCTGAAGACATTCGCGACGACAGCGGTGCGGGACAGGAAAGCACAGCCAGCAGTCCATACAGGAGGATGTACCGCGATCCGGACAACAGGATCATTGCGGGTGTCTGTTCAGGCATGGCGGCCTACTGGAGGATAGACCCCTGGATTGTAAGGGTGATATTTATTGTGATAAGCCTGCCAGGGGGACTTGGTATACTTATCTACCTTATATTATGGATTGTCCTGCCCGAAGCCCGGACAACGGCACAGAAGATAGAGATGAAGGGCGATCCTGTAAACATACATAATATCAAAAATTCTGTCAGGCAGGAGTTTGACAATGTAAAAGATAACATGAACCTATAAAATACACCGGAACCTGGCATTTTAATAATCAGGAAACAGTTAATATCAAATATCATGAATGTTGAGAATAATAAAGCACAGATGCGGAAAGGAATACTCGAATATTGCATATTGCTTGTGATATCGAATAATTCCAGCTATGCCAGTGATATAATAAACAGGCTCAAAGAGGCCAGGGTAATAATCGTTGAAGGCACCCTTTACCCCCTTCTTACAAGGCAGAAAAATGCCGGTCTTTTAAGCTACCGCTGGGAGGAATCTTCACAGGGTCCCCCCAGGAAGTACTATGAATTAACGGATAAAGGCCGTGAATACCTGGCCGAGCTGGATAAATCGTGGGACGAGCTGGTTAAATCAGTGAAATATATTAGAAACAAATAAAGCTTATCGTAAAAGATCATATCAAAAATGGAAAAATCGATAAAAATAAATATTGCGGGTATAATCTTTCAGATCAGCGACGATGCTTATGAAATGCTGCGTGATTACCTTCAGTCAGTGACAAACAAACTATCCGGTATACCCGGCGGAAGTGAGATCATTGATGATATTGAAGCCCGTATAGCAGAGCTGTTCCAGTCCAGACCCTCATGGCAGACCGCAGTTATATCTAAAGAGGAGGTTGAAGAGATGATATCAACCATGGGCACAGCGGAGGAGATAGCCGGCGAGCTGGAGTCTGAAACGGAAGGAGGCTACCAGCGCGAACCTCAGAGAAGGCTGTACCGTAACACCGGCAACTCTGTCTTTGGTGGTGTCTGCAGTGGTATTGCCGACTATACCGGGATTGATGCTGTATGGATACGCATACTGTTTGTACTGTTCACCCTGGCCTACTTTGTCGGAGCACTGGTATATATAATATTATGGATCGCCCTTCCCTCATCCACAGGCTTATCACGCACCGGACAAAACAAGGCGGCAGCCGGACAGGCTTCGCAAACAGCCGCACCGGCAGGTGAGCCAGCAGCCGGGGTTGGTAATGCCTTTAACGAAATATTCAGCGCATTTGGCAAATTTTTTATCATACTTTTCAGGGTTATACTGGCAATAATCGGGGTGGCATTTATCATTGGCGGTTTTTCGGCTCTATTCAGCTTCCTCTTTTTCACAATTTTCAGCTCCTCCGTTTTCATGCCCGGCTTTATGGAATCATCGATTCTTTACCTGCCTGAATTCCTGTTATTCATAACAGAGCCACCCATGGCTGTATGGATGACCATACTTGTCAGCCTGGTAGTAGGTCTGCCCCTGCTGGCACTTATCTACTGGGGTATAAGAATGGTATTCCAGTTCAGGGTAAGAGACCTGGCACTGAACCTGTCCATGCTTTTAATCTGGATACTCAGCTGCACCGCACTGGCTATCATTCTCTTCACTGAAGGCATAGGTTTCTCCAGCTCAGGCAGAACAACAGAACATATCAGGCTACCCGCAAGTGACACCCTGTATGTAAGCCTTGATAACAGGGTAACGGAGCTGGATTATGACAAAAAGGTTAAAATACCCTTTGAAAAATTCAGCCTGTACTTTGAAGAAGAGGAAAAAGTTATCTACGGCACACCTGAGATAAATATATATCACACCGACGAAGAAGCTCATATAAAGGTGGTGAGATATTCAAACGGCGGCACACATTCAGATGCAAAAGCGAAAGCAGAGAGCCTGATATATAATATTAATATAGAAGATAATATAATAGTTGCCGATGAATATTTTACCGTCCCGCCCGGGAATAAATGGTCCGGGGGATTTGTTAAGATCAGGCTTTATATCCCTGATAACCTTACGATATTCTTTGATGAAGACCTTGAAGACATTATGCGCGATAATTATTTCGGTTGCGGCATCCAGTCATGGGAAGCAGGAGGCAGGTACTGGAAGATGAAAGACGGGCAGCTAAAAGATACTGATTAATACCTGGTTTAAACCTGACACGTTAGACCTGATGGTGTGGGCCCTGCGGCCCACGCCATTTTTTTTGTTAACAAAAAATCAGCTTTAAAATGATGATTGTTAAATAATTGATACATTAGCATATAATTTACATAACTCTGCAAAAACCAATCAACCCGGACAACCATGAGAAAAACAGCACTATTCATCTTCATTTTGATGATCTCAGCATCATTATATGCCCAGGAAGAAATAAATAAAGAAGGAACAAATCAGTCTGACAGCCTCAGAAAAGATGCTTTAAATGTATATATGGATGCCTCCAGCTACCTGAAGGAACATATTCCCTTTATCAATTATGTCCGCGACCGCAAGGTGGCAGACCTGATTATTATCAGCACCTCCGAATCAAG
Source organism: Bacteroidales bacterium (assembly GCA_041685495.1). Taxonomy (GTDB): domain Bacteria; phylum Bacteroidota; class Bacteroidia; order Bacteroidales; family VadinHA17; genus UBA9300. The sequence goes on along the minus strand of JAWLFR010000095.1, from coordinate 2,776 downwards.
CGGTTCGGGGGGAAGACAGTACTACCTTTTCCTGGAAGGCCAGGGGAAATACAAGGGCATGGCAGACACGCTTAAATACACAACATCACCCGATGAGACATATGAACAACGCAGGGAAAAAGAAGTAAAGACTCTTAAAATGGGTCTGATGCGCTACGTTATTAAAACACCACTTGCTCAGTATATGAATATTAATTTTTCAGAACCCATATCTTCCAGTGTAAGCACTGACAACTGGAATAACTGGGTGTTCCGTACAAGCCTGTCAGGGTTAACAAACGGACAATCATCGTATAGTTATTTAAATGCCTACGGGAGCATATCAGCCAGTAAGGTTACAGAAGAGATAAAATTCGACCTTGACCTTGATTATTCTTACGGCAAGGATATCTTCAGGATGGAAAACGAAACAATAGAAAGCATAACAACCTCAAGATCAGCAGAGATCATGCTGGTAAAAAGCATTAACAACCACTGGTCCTGGGGCGGAACAGCCGGCATCTCATCTTCCACATACAGTAATTTTGATTTGAAGCTGAGTTTACTACCCGGACTGGAATTCAATATCTTCCCGTATTCAGAATCAACACGAAGACAGTTCCGTTTTCTGTACCTGCTGGGATATATGTATAACGATTATGCCGATACCACAATATATAACAAGACCGAAGAAGGGCTGCTCCACCATTCTCTGAACGGTACCTTCTCGGTAATTCAGAAATGGGGCAGTATCAATCTTTCGGCTACATGGTCCAATTATCTCCATGATTTCTCTCTTAACAGGCTTTCGCTTAACGGCTCACTGAGCTGGAGGGTGGCCAAAGGCCTCAGTGTAAATATGGGTGGCAGCTTTTCCTTTATTCACAACCAGATATCTCTTGTCAAAGGAGGAGCCAGCTCAGAGGAGATACTGCTAAGACGCAAGGAGCTGGAAACCAACTACGGCTATTTCATGCATTTCGGATTCTCATATACCTTTGGCTCAATATATAATAATACGGTCAACCCACGCTTTGGAGGAAGCGGAGGAGGAAGCATGGTTATCATGTACTGATCAGCAGCAGGCATAAGATACACGTATACCACAACACCAAAAACTAAATCATATGAAAAAGTTATCATTCCTTATAGTCGCCTCTTTATTATTGTTCTCCTGCACAGAAGAGGACGTTTCAAACACAATTTTTAAGATAACAGCAAGCGACACTCTTCTGACAGAACAGGAAGATGGGCGCCTGCTTCTTTTTATCTCAAAAGAAGAAGAACCTGAACCCCGGTACCAGGCCAGCGCCGGATACAGCTCACAGCAGGTCTTTGGCATGGATGTCGAAAAATGGAAAGGTGAATCACGCCTCATAGGGAGCGGCATATTCGGTTATCCCGTAGCCGACCTTAACAATCTCCCCGCAGGCAAATATTACGTGCAGGCCTTATTGCATAAATATGAAAGCTTTGATCTTTCCACCGGCCATACGGTAAAACTGCCGCTTAACAGGGGCGCCGGACAAAATCTCCGACTGGCGCCGGGCAACCTGTACAGCAAGCCTGTTAAGGTACACATTGACCCGCAGGAAAAGCAGCTTATTGACCTGGTACTCACCGAGGTCAATCCACCTATTGAACAGCCCGAAGACACAAAATATATTAAACATATAAAGATGCAGAGTGAGCTGCTGACAGAATTCTGGGGCAGGCCTGTTTACCTGGGAGCACATGTATTGCTGCCGGAAGGCTTTGATGAACACCAGGAAGCGCAATTTCCCATATGTATCTTCCATGGTCATTACCCCCATGATTTCGGGGGCTTCAGGACAGAGCCACCGGATGAGGATATTGAGCAGGAATACAGTGATCGTTTCGGTCTTAAAGGGTATAACAGGATACAACAGCAGGCAGCATATGATTTTTATAAAAAATGGACATCTGATAATTTTCCCCGCATGCTGATAATTGAGATACAGCACTCAAACCCTTACTATGATGACTCATACGCAGTAAACTCAGCTTCCATAGGCCCCTACGGCGATGCCATAACCCATGAACTGATACCTTATATAGAAAAGCAGTTCAGGGGCATAGGGGAGGGATGGGCCCGCTTCCTTTATGGCGGCTCAACGGGCGGATGGGAAGCGCTGGCAGCGCAGGTGTTCTACCCGGATGAATATAACGGCTGCTTCGCTGCCTGTCCCGATCCCATTGATTTCAGAGCTTACGAGTTAATAAATATTTACCAGGACAGTAACGCTTATTATTACGAGGGACCATTCAGCAAGCTTATCAGACCGGGCAGGCGTAACTGGCTGGGACAGATAAGCACATCTGTTATGAGCGAGAACCACCTTGAGATGGTCCTTGGAAACAAAACACGCTCGGGCGGACAGTGGGATATCTGGGAAGCAGTATTCTCGCCTATGGGTGATGATGGCTATCCCAAAAGGATATTTGACAAGATGAGCGGCGTGATTGATCACGAAGTGGCTGAATACTGGAAAGAGAACTATGACCTGAGGTATATACTTGAACGCGACTGGGAGACACTGGGACCGCAGCTTGAAGGCAAGATACATATATACGTGGGTGATATGGATAATTACTACCTTAATAACGCGGTATACCTGATGGAAGAATTCCTGGAGAGCACCACCGACCCGTATTATGGCGGCGAGATTGATTACGGCGACAGGGCGGAGCACTGCTGGAACGGCGACCACAGCAGGCCAAACTACCTGTCGAGGCTCAGGTATAACGAGATGTATGTACCCAAAATACTCAAACG
>JAWLFR010000094.1:0-8906 GCA_041685495.1 Bacteroidales bacterium | reverse complement strand
ATAAGGACGATGGCTATTCTGCCTTTGAGGCCACCAATGAGAGCCTGGTCGGTTACCTGCTGTCAAGAAAGGTAAGCGGTGTATATGTATGCGGACTAACAAGCGAATACTGCGTTAAGAACACTGCCCTTGATTCTGTACACCACGGCTTTGACACCTTCCTGGTCACCGATGCCATTGCAGCCGTTGAACCCGGTTCGGATAATGAGGACAGCGCCCTTAAGGAGATGAAGAATGCCGGTATAACCCTGCTTGATTCAACTGATATCTGAGCTTCAGTGAAGAACTAATACTGAACAGCCCGGCTGGGCTGAGATATAAACAGCACCATGGCATATCCCCTACCCTTAAATTTTTTAAATTTAAGCTTTTATCGAGTATCTTTGTGCTATCATGATTATCCTGATGAATACAGGTAATATTTATATAAACTCCGGGCTTAAAGAAAGTTGAATGAAAAACAGGCTATCAATATTTCTTTTAAGCTTTCTTATCCTCTCATCATACGCCCAGGATGGCATACCCTATATAAGCCATTATGGCCAGAACGAAGATATAAAAGGGCAAAACTGGTCAATCTGCCAGGACCCGGATAATATTATGCTCTTTGCCAGCCGCAGGGGACTGCTAAGCTATGACGGCTACCACTGGGAGCTGACACAGCTGGAGTATATACCCACACATATAAGCCGTTCACCCTCTGAAGGCGGTATATATATGGGAGCAAATAATAATTACGGCATACTTAAAAAAGACAGAACGGGCCAATATGAATATTTCTCGCTGTCAGGCGATACAGCCGCTACCGGACTGATAAGCGATATAGTATTCACAGACACCACCGTTATCTATTATTCCCCGAAAAGCATCAGTGTCCACCGCCTGGATGATCCCTCTGAGTATAAACGATGGTATTCAGCTCCGGACTCCCCTTTTACAGGTATGATAGCCCACCGCGGCAAGCTCTTTTTCAATGTTGAAGGAGAAGGTCTTTACCGTATAGAGAGTGATACCCTCTTCCCTATTGTTACGGGCTACCTGACAGAAAACAGGGACATACTTTTTGCCCTCCCCTATGATGATGAGAAAATACTGGTAGGAACAGATGATAACAGGCTGCAGCTTTTTGACAGGATATTGTACCATGATTATGAAATAAGCAACCCGGAATATCTTGAAGAGAATATACTGGCAGATGCTGTTATGATATCCGACTCCCTGATAGCCCTCTCAACACTGTATGGCGGGGTTATGGTAATAGACAGATCAACAGGAGAGCTGGTAACACTGCTTAATTACCAGAACGGACTGCACGATGAGGAGATATATGCCATCAATACCGATAGTAATGACGGCTTATGGCTGAGTCACGGATACGGTATATGCAGGGTGGATTTCAGGCTGCCGGTATCTTCCTACAATCACTACCCCGGACTGGAAGGCGTAATAACCAGTATACTTTTTCATAAGGGACAGTTGTATGTTGGCACCAATAAGGGTATCTACAGTCTCGACCAGGTAAGGCACTACGACACCAGGGAGGTGCTCTACAGGAAGCCTTCTTCAGCGACAGCAGATCAGGAGACAGAAGTTCAGGCTGAACAGGATGAGGTACAGGATGAAGTACAGGCTGAACAGGATGAGCAAAAAGAACAGGAAAACCAGGAAGAACGTGAGGTAACAGAAAAAGAGGAGAAGCCTGTTCGTAACTTTTTTAACAGGCTCTTTGGAAAGAAGGAGGAAGCCAGAGAAGAAGAGGCCGCAGAGGAAGCCCGGGAAGAGGAAGTCCGTAATGAAAAGACCGTGGAAAGCGGGCATGAAAAAGAACAAAAGCCTGAAAAAGATGCTGAACCGGAATATGGCAAACGCACCGTCAGGGTACTGAGTTCAATAGATTATGTATACAGGAATATTGAAGGAACAGACAACAGATGTATACAGTTGCTGCCGGCCGGAAAGGGCATAATGGCAGTAACAAGCTCCGGATTATATTATATAGAAGACCTGGAGGCTGCAGAGATAACAGCAAACAGGTCAATAAACTATATAAGCAGGATCAGTGAAAAGGTGTTTCTGGCCGGTACGGACAGAGGACTGCTGGAGATAAGAAGTAATAAGGGATCCTGGAATACAGAAAGATTAAGCGCTATAAAAGGAACTGACAAACCGGTATATAATATTGTCAGTATTGACTCATCAGAGCTATGGATGGGATCAGATAACAGTATAATACAGCTTACGGGATCATGGCATCAAAAAGATATAAAAACTCAGATCTATACATTCAGCCATGAATATCCTGTTAAATATAAAGCGGTGCTTGCCAATGACAGCATCTTTGCTTTTTCGGAAACAGGGATATATTACTATTCCGCCGACAGCAGCTCTTTCATGATATACAGCAATAGTAAGCTGGATATACAGTCAGGCAAACACTATAAGTATATCATCACTGACGGCGGACAGCCGCTGATCAGGACAGGAGACGAATGGAAAAGCCTTGACAGGGAGGCTACAGGTATTAGCTGGACTGAAAACATACTGAGGCTTTTCGACGACCCGGCCCTTATAAGTGAAGGCGATAACAGCTCGATATGGTTAAGCGATAAGAATAACAGTATATACCGTATAGGAATACCCGGGGAGGGAAACCGGGATAACGGATTCAAAATATTTATCGAAGGGATCAGAAGTGAAGACAATAATTTTTATGAGCTGGATAATATTGTGTTTAATCATGATGAAAAAGCTATATCCATCAATATATCCGCCCCCTACTACCTCAAAACAACGTCCACAAGGTACCAGTACATTGTTGAAGGCCAGATGCAGGATTGGTCAGGGTGGAATACCAACCCTGAGATAACCCTGATCCTTGAGCCAGGCGACTATACCGTCCGCTTCAGGGCAATGAATATCCTCGGTGAGCTCAGTGAAGAGAAAACACTGTCCTTCACCATTAAACCGCCATTTACAAGATCGGTATGGTTCTATATGCTGACAGGCCTGGTGGTAGCAGGACTGTTCTATATAGTGATCGTTATAAGAGAAAAAAAGTTAAGACATGACAAGAGTGTGCTCGAAGAAAAAGTAAGGCAGCGCACTGTTGAGATACAGGAGAAAAAAGAGCAGATAGAGAATCAGAGAGATGAGATAATAAGCCAGAAAGAAGAAATAACAGGCAGTATAACCTATGCCAGTCGTATACAAACAGCTATGCTGCCGGGCAGACAACTGTTCAGCGAGTATTTTAAAGACCACTTTATACTTTTCAAGCCAAGGGATATTGTCAGTGGCGATTTCTACTGGGTGGCAGGCAACAGTGACATAGTTTACTTTGCTGCCGCCGACTGCACAGGCCATGGGGTGCCGGGCGCCTTTATGAGCATGCTTGGGATCTCCCTGCTAAACGAGATAAGCGGCGATGGCAAAAATGACCTCAAACCATCTGAAATACTCAATATGCTTAGAAGCAAGGTGGTGACCTCACTTTCACATACGGGAAAAGGGAGTAAGGCCATAGACGGACTGGATATAGCCTTCTGCAGCTACGACATTAAAAACAGACTGCTCAGTTATGCCGGGGCTTTTAACCCGCTGTACCATTTCAGGAATGGCAGGCTGACAGTATTTAAGGCTGACCGGATGCCGGTGGGCTACCATATGACCGGCACCGGCAGCTTCAATGATGAACAGATAAAGATACAGCCCGGTGATATTATTTATATCTTCTCCGATGGTTTTGTCGATCAGTTCGGCGGACAGGATGATAAAAAATTCGGCAGCCGCCGCTTCAAAGCATTACTGTCAGAGGTGATTGACCTGCCAATGGATAAGCAACATGATACACTGGAAAACAGGTTTATGCTATGGAAAGGAAACAGGAGACAGATTGACGATGTTATCCTAATGGGCATTAAATTCTGATAAACCCTGCCGGTAAAAAAGTACTGACACAGACAACTGACAAAACCAGCATAAATATCCCTGATATCAGGCTGTCTGTAAAACAAGTACTGAAACAGACAGCTGACAAAGCAATGTGTACATATTCCACAATCCATGGAAAAATAACACGTCTTTACATCCCTGCCTATATTATATAACATTACAAAACCCTGGTATACTGCTTGTTAAACCAGCAATACATTAACAGATCTCCTTTTGGCATACTGTTTTCATATCTACCTTACAGTAAGAGTTGTTAAGCAAATCATTCTAAATGAAAGGGAAAAACATGAAACGCAGTCTTAAGAATCTGAAAGAATATAAAGTAGAGACCACAGACGGTCAACATGGAAAGGTTAAAGATTTTCTGTTTGATGAAGAATCATGGACAATCAGGTATCTCGAAGCTGATTTCGGGAATCTTTTTAAAGACAAAAGAGTTTTGATACCCGGAACTTTCCTGAAGAAACCTGACTGGGACGGAAAGAATTTCCATATTAATCTCAGAAAATCCGATATTGAATCCTGTCCGGATATCGATCAGAAAATGCCGGTATCCAAAAAGTATGAAGAAGAGCTAAGCAAACATTATGGCATAAGTAATTACTGGCCCTATGCATATACAGGCACGGCAGCCATATCAATGTTCTACCCGCCCAGGCCAATGGAGCCGCCTGCAAAGATAGTAAGCGAGAATGACCTTGACACTGAGCTCAGAAGCTTTGATGAAGTGAGAGGTTATCACCTGAAAGCTATTGATGGCAAGTTCGGGCATATAGAGGACCTGCTTGCTGACGATGAAGATTGGCAGGTGGTATACGCTGTTATTGATACCGGCAACTTCAAACCCTGGGACAGGGAAGTGCTGCTATCTATAAACTGGATGGATAAGATCAGCTATGTTGACAGGGAGATAAGCATTAACCTGAATTCGGAAACAATAAAAGATGCCCCCGCATATGAGGGTATCAGCTCAGTTAACACAGACTTTGAGAATATACTGTATGACTTTTACAGTAACAGTCTGAAAAAATAATATTACCATAATTATTAACCTGTAAAACCAAGTATTATGAATATCTTAAAAAAAATAACTCTTTTACAGATCATAATCTTCTTTGGTCTGGCGACCGTAAATGGCCAGACCACGGTACTGGAAGACATTAATATTCAGGATGCAATAGAAGATCAGTACCGCTTTGATCATGCGGTGGATGCTAATAAGATCGATATTGAAGTGGATGAGGGCATTGTTATGCTGACGGGTACAGTCAGCAACCTGATGGCCAAAGAGAGGGCAACAAAGATTGCCAGGCTGGTAAAGGGAGTACGTTCTGTATCCAATAACATAGAGGTAGATCCTCCCTCTTCACTTTCCGATGAGGAAATAGAAGACAGGGTGGAACAGGCTCTTTTAACAGACCCGGCTACCGACCTTTATGAGTTAGATGTGCTTGTTACCGCTAATACAGTCACTCTTACCGGAACGGTTGAATCATTCCAGGAGAAAAAGCTCTGTGCTAACGTAGCCAAATCCATAAGGGGTGTTGTAGACCTTATTAATAATATTGATGTAAGCTTTGACCAGGAAAGGTCAGATACTGAGATAAGGAGCGAAATAAAGAAAGCCCTCCAGTGGAAGGCCAATATTGATGATGGCCTCATTAATGTGGAAGTAGATAACGGAAGGGTCAGGCTCAGCGGTGTTGTAGGCAGTGCAGCGGAAAAGAGCAGCGCTTTCTATACAGCCTGGGTTACCGGAGTCAGCTTTGTGGATGATTCGGAGCTGAAAGTAGAATGGTGGGCCAAGGATGAAGACCTTAGGCAATATAAAAACCTTCCACGCACTGACGATGAGATTAAACAGGCCATTATAGATGCAGCGGCATATGACCCGCGTGTCTCCACTTTTGATATAATACCGGAGGTTGATGATGGACATGTTACACTCAGAGGTGTGGTGGATAACCTCAGGGCTAAGAATGCCGCCACCAGGCTTGCAAAAAATACCACAGGCGTAACAGATGTAACAAACAGGATAAAGGTACGCTGGACAGATATTATTCCTGAAGATGAAGAAATAGAGAATGATATAACTGAGGCACTGGAAGATAACGCCATAACTCACGCATGGAAAATAGATGTGGGTGTGGTTAATGGCATTGCCACATTATCAGGTGTGGTCGACAGCTACCTTGAAAAGCAGGAAGCGGAATGGGTAGCATTAGGCGTGCCCGGGGTTATAGAGGTAAATAATGTTATTACGGTGAATTTCCCGTACAGCTATTACTGGTGGGACCACTATCCATATTATGAAGCTTTTATCGGTCCGCCCGTAAAAACTGATCCCACACCGGATTATCCCACCGACCTGCAGCTTATCGAGAAGATAGAAAAGGAACTGTTCTGGAGTCCTTATGTCGACCTCGATCAGGTTGAAGTAACAGTGGAAAACGGCCATGCCACACTGGAAGGGACCGTAGACAGCATGAGAGAATACCTCGAAGCATCAAGGAATGCACTGGAGGGCGGTGCCATTTCAGTCACCAATAACCTGGACATAAAAGAATAATATACTAACAGGATCAACATACAATGCTGTGCTCCGATTATATATTTTAAAACCAAAAATTTTAAACAGATGACAGCTGTTGAATTCAATGAATACCTGGTAAGCCTCGAAGGCAGAATGATGAAATTTGCTTTGAGCCTGACAAACGATCAAATCAGGGCGGAAGACCTAACACAGGATACATACATGAAAGCCTTTAAATACAGGGATAGGTTTGTGGGCTGCATAAATCTCAAAGCATGGGTCTTTACTATTATGAAAAATACCTTCATCAATAACTACAGGCGGTCGGTTAAGGAAAATACAATAATTGACAGTTCAAAGGATCTCTATTTACTGAACCTGCCACAGAACTCCGGCTTTGTGTCTCCTGAATCAAGGTATTCTGTTCATGAACTGGAAAAGGTTATTGACAGCCTTGAAGATGAATTCAGGATACCCTTCAGAATGCATGTTCAGGGTTTTAAATACAGAGAGATAGCAGAAAAGCTTGATCTTAAAATAGGAACAGTAAAAAGCCGGATTTTCTTTACACGGAAAAGATTAATGGAGATACTGAGTAATTACATTTAGCTGAACAGCAGTTTCCAGTTTGACAGACGGCAGGCTTTTTCACAGGGCCTGCCGTTTTTTTTTTAATGAATTAGCGGCAGTTCTGCAGGAAAAGTGCATATTAAACAGGAAATAAGCTGTTCATGGTAAATTTTCTTTTAGCTATATTTGTTTTCAAAGCTTAAAAAAGTTAAGCAGTGATTGAACCCAAATTGCTAACCTGTTAAATCCCAAAAAAATTATGAGACGAATACTTGTTATTGCTTTTCTTATCGCATTAAGCTCATCGCTTATTGCACAGGAGGAGGCCCGACTGCTGCGTTTTCCTGCCGTATCGGGAGACCGGCTTGTTTTCTCCTATGCCGGAGACCTTTACACCACCGGCATTAATGGCGGCATGGCCCGCAAACTGACCACACATAAAGGATACGAAGTGTTTCCTAAATTCTCACCCGATGGCAGCACCATCGCTTTTACCGGGCAATATGACGGTAACACGGAGGTGTTTACCATACCGGCAGCCGGCGGCTCACCCGAGAGGCTGACATATACTGCCACACTGGGACGCGATGATATAGGTGACCGCATGGGTCCCAATAATATCGTTATGGCCTGGGCCCCTGACGGAGAGAAAATTATCTACCGCTCACGGAAGCAGTCATTCAATGCCTTCCGCGGACAGCTCTTCACCGTGCCGGCTTCGGGCGGACTCTCATCGGAGGTGCCCCTGAGCGACGGAGGCTTCTGTTCCTACTCGCCCTCAGGCGATAAACTGGCCTTTAACTGGGTGTTCCGCGAATTCCGCACATGGAAATATTACCGTGGAGGCATGGCAGACGATATACGGATATATGATTTCAAAACGGGTGAAGTGGAGCAGGTGACAGATCACCCGGCCCAGGATATAATACCCATGTGGATAGGTAAAGAGATATATTTCCTTTCGGACCGCGATCGTATCATGAATCTCTTCGCCTATGATACCGAATCAGGTGAAACACGCAAGGTAACGGACTTTAGCGATTATGATATTAAATTTCCCTCACACAGTGACAAGCATATAGCCTTTGAGAAAGGCGGGTATATCTACCTTTTCGATGTGGAGACACAGCAAAGCAGGAAGCTGAGTATACAGATAGCAAACGATAAACCCTGGGCACGAACCCAGTGGAAAGATGCAAGTGAGAATATACGCATGACCCACCCGGCACCTGACGGCGAAAGGGTGGTGTTCAGCGCCAGGGGCGATATATATTCTGTACCGGCCAAAAACGGCATCACACATAATATGACAGCCACATCAGGTGTCAACGAACGTAATGCCAGATGGTCGCCCGACGGTAAACATATAGCATGGATATCAGATGCCTCAGGTGAATTTGAGATATATATGGCCAGGCAGGATGGTGAGGGTGAACCGGAGCAGCTGACAGAAGGGTCAGAAACATATATATTCTCCCTTGAATGGTCGCCCGACAGTAAAAAGATACTATACCATACCAAGAAAAGGGAGCTGTGCTATGTTGAGGTTGAGACAAAAAAGTTGACAGTGGTGGAAAAATCTGACCGATCACCGGGATTTAGCTATAGCTGGTCGCCCGACAGCAAATGGATAGGCTACACCCGGCCACAGCGCGACATGACGATAATAAGGCTCTATAATCTCGATAAAAAGGAATCATACGAGGTAACAGAAGGATGGTATAACTCATCAGGACCGTCTTTCAGTCGCGACGGCAAATACCTGCTGTTTACCTCGGCACGCGATTTTAATCCTGTCTACAGCCAGACCGAATGGAATCACGCCTATACAGATATGAGCCGCATATACATG
>JAWLFR010000093.1:4155-8925 GCA_041685495.1 Bacteroidales bacterium | reverse complement strand
TAATATTATGAGATTACATTCATAATTACTACATTAGCATATAACCAAGGATTAAATAATATGTGCCTGGCAATTCCCGGAAAAATAAACAGCCTGTTCACCAGCGATGGCATGAAAATGGCAAAGGTAAGCTTCAGCGGTGTTATTAAAACAGTGTGTATTGAATGGGTTCCGGAGGCAAAGGTTGGGGATTATATCCTGTCTCATGCCGGGACGGCAATAAGTATTGTAGACCCGGAAGAAGCTCAGGAGACCCTGTCCCTTCTCGATGAAATGAATCAATCATAGCAATATCCCTGCCCCTTGAAATACATTGATGAATACAGGAACCCGGACATAGTCCGCAGGCTGGCAGAAAAGATAGCTGCAAGAGTAAGCCGTCAGTGGCATATTATGGAGATATGCGGTGGCCAGACTCATGCTATTATGAAATATAATCTTCAGGAGCTGCTTCCACAGGAGATAACTCTTGTTCACGGTCCGGGCTGCCCTGTATGCGTTACACCTGTGGGGAAAATTGACAGGGCGCTGGCAATAGCATCGGAAGAAAAAAACATACTGACATCTTTTGGTGATATGATGAGAGTGCCGGGATCTGAATCGGACCTGCTGGCAGCCAGGGCGGAAGGTTGTGATATCAGGATAGTGTATTCACCCCTTGACGCTGTTGATATTGCCATTGCCAATCCTGGCAGGAATGTTGTTTTCTTTGCCATCGGTTTTGAAACCACCGCCCCGGCAAATGCTCTGGCATTGTTACAGGCGGCACGGCTGAAGCTTACAAACTTTTTCCTTCTCGCTTCCCCCGTGCTTGTACCACCTGCCATGCATGCCATACTTTCAGCAAAAGACAGTCACATTGACGGACTGCTGGCGCCGGGTCATGTCTGTGCTGTAACGGGTTATAAAGACTATATCAGTCTGTCCGCTAAGTACAGGATTCCTGTTGCTGTTACTGGTTTTGAACCTGTTGATATATTAAAAGGTATTCTTTCTACGGTCAGCATGCTGGAAGACGACAGTATTGAGTTAACTAACTGCTATAAAAGGTCGGTAAAAAGGGAGGGTAATACTCATGCATTAAAGACTATGTACGAGGTATTCAGCATATGTGATATGGAATGGAGGGGCATTGGATTAATACCTGGCAGCGGCCTGGCTATAAAGGAAAAATACTCAGCTTTTGACGCAGAGAAAAAATTTGATCTCGGGGAAATAGTAATGGATGAGCCTGAAGTATGCATTGCAGGGGCTGTGCTGAGTGGTAAATCCCGCCCGTCTGACTGCCCGGCTTTTTCAGGATCATGCACCCCCGAGCATCCTCTCGGTGCACCCATGGTATCATCTGAAGGTGCATGTGCAGCATATTATAAATACAGTTCACACCCTTGATTATGCAAATAAGCTGTCCAACACCATATAACAGGCATGATAAGATTGTACTGGCTCACGGAAGCGGAGGGAAGCTTTCAGACAAACTTATTCACGAAATAATTATAAAAGAACTCGGAGATACATATATTGATTCATCACATGACGGAGCCATACTTGATGTCCCGGGAAAGCTGGCCTTCACAAGCGATTCTTTTGTTGTATCCCCCTTATTCTTCCCCGGCGGTGATATCGGTCACCTGGCGGTAAACGGAACAGTGAACGACCTTGTCAGCTGCGGTGCAACTCCTTTATACCTGTCCCTCTCACTTATTCTCGAAGAAGGACTGCTTATAAGTGAACTCGTCCGCGTTATCTCATCAATGGCAGAAGCAGCCGGAAGAGCAGGTATAAAAATCGTTACAGGCGATACCAAGGTGGTTGAAAAAGGGAAAGCAGATAAAATATTCATCAACACCGCCGGTATAGGATCACTGGCAGGCAACAGGTCTGTCTCTCCTTATCGCTGCACCGAGGGTGATGCAATAATTATTACCGGCACCATAGCCGATCATGGCATATCTATCCTCTCAACACGGGAAGGGCTCAGCTTTGAATCACCTGTCTGCAGCGACTCTGCTCCAATGAACGGGATAGCCGATTTAATCTTTTCGGTAACGGAAGATATACATGTCCTTCGTGACCCGACAAGGGGGGGTGTTGCCAGTGCACTGAACGAGATCAGTGCCGCATCCGGTAAAGAAATAATTATCAGTGAGGCCGCCCTGCCCATAAATGAACAGGTAAAAGGAGCCTGCGAGATTATGGGTATGGATCCCCTTTACCTGGCAAATGAAGGCAAACTTCTGGTCTTTCTCCCGGACAAACATGCTGACAGTGTTCTAAAGGCTGTCAGGAGCCATCCTCTTGGCCGGGAGGCTTCTGTTATTGGCAGGGTAAGCGGTGGGGAACCAAAAGTTAAGATGAAGACCCTTGTGGGATCAAGCCGTATTGTGGATATGATAACAGGCGAGCAGTTACCCCGTATTTGCTAGAAGCCATCTGTACCAGTCTTCCATCCCTTCTCCTGTGAGAGCCGATACTTTAAGGAACTGAAGCCGGCCATTTACCTTAAGCCCGTTTTCAATCGCTCTTTCCATATTAAAATAAACATGTTTAAGAAGATCTGTCTTATTGATTATGCACAGATCAGCATTCCTGAACATATCAGGATACTTAAGTGGCTTATCTTCTCCCTCTGTAACACTCATTAACACAATCCTGGCTTTCTCTCCAAGATCAAACAGGGAAGGGCATATCAGGTTGCCGACATTCTCAATTATCACGACTGACCCGGGTACCGGATCAAATTCCCTGACGGCCCTCATAACCATGCTGGCATCAAGATGACAGCCGCTGCCTGTGTTTACCTGTAGTACAGGTACATCAACCGCCCTTATCCTGTCTGCATCCATGCTGGTTTGCTGATCCCCTTCTATAACATAAAAGCTGGCTTTACCTTTTAGTCCGGTAAGGGTCGTTTCCAGCAAAGTGGTTTTACCGGAACCCGGAGAGCTCATAATGTTGACTGAAAAGATATTCCTGGCCTCGAAAAACTGCCTGTTTTGCTCAGCTATTTCGTTATTGACATCCAGTATATCCCGGCCAACAGAAACCTCAGCCTCCCCCTTATTATCATGATCATGGTTATGAGTATGAGGGTATTCATGATCATGTTCTTTTTGATGGTGATGATCTACATTTGTAAGATCACCACAGCCGCAAGTGTCGCACATAATTTTTCTTTTATATTGTTATTGATTTTACTCTTAACTCACTCCCTTTTATAATCTGCAGATCCTGCGATCCACAATCCCGGCAGGACCCCAGGAAATTTTCAATTGTGAACTCATAAGCGCAATTATTGCATTTGCACACACCACCCGGTTTTTCAATAATAAAACTGGCTGAATCCACTACTGTTCCCTTCTTCAGTGCCTCAAGGGCAAAATCCAGGGATTCATATTCGATACCGGCAAGCAATCCTATTTCGAGATTAACCTCCTTAACCATGCTACTCCCGGCTTTTTCTGCTTCAGAAGTAACAATATTAATAATATTCCCTGCTATTGTAAGTTCATGCATAATCTCACTCAGATCAGTCCGGCATCCCTTCTGGCTGCTGCAATGGCTGACTGCCCGAGGGCCAGTCCGCCATCACTGGCCGGCACGTTTTGATTATAATAAACATTAAAATTCCCTGCTTCCAGCTTGCTGATTACCTTCTCTGCAAGATACTTATTCTGGAAAGTGCCCCCTGAAAGTACAATGTCTCTAATCCCCGAATTGTCATGGGCGCATTTTATACCATCAAGCACGGCACCGGCAACACAATTATGGAACCTTGCTGATATCTCCCCTGTTTTTTTCCCTTTTGCCACATCACGGACAATCTCCCTTATGGCTTTGCCAAATGATATCACTGAACCCTTAAGCTCATAACTGTAGCTACCGTCAATTGCAGGGTTTATAAGCGACTCAAGACGCATTGGTGCTTCGGCGTGATAATTTGCATTGCAGCACAATCCTGTTATCGCAGCAACTGCATCAAACAGCCTGCCTGCACTTGAATAAAACGCCGTGTTTATTTCCTTCCTCACAAGGTCTGTATAGAATACAGCTTTCCCCAATCCGGTTAATCTTGCAAGGAGTAGCTTCTCTGTTATACTTTCCTGCCGGGTATATTGCATCACATAGGAAAGGCCTGATCTCCACGGCTCGTATGAAACAGTATCGCCTCCGGCTATTGGCACATATTCAAAGTGCATTACCCGTTTATAGCTGCACAGATCAGCAATCATAAACTCACCTCCCCATATCCTGTTATCGTCTCCGAGTCCCACCCCATCCAGGGCCACCCCTATCACCTTCCTGTTTAAACTGTTTTCACACATACAGGAAGCAATATGGGAATGATGATGCTGAACCCTTGTCAAAGGAATATTTTCTTTTAAGGCCATCCGCTCAGCAAATACTGATGAATGATAGTCAGGATGCATATCGCAGGCTATAAGACGGGGTACAAAGCGGAAGATCTCTTCAAAGCGTGAATAGCATTGTTTGTAGAATTCAAGACTTTCTGCATTCTTCAGATCGCCAATATGCTGGCTGAGGATAATATCCCTGTCTTTACCAATAGCAAAGCAATTGCTTAATTCTGCTCCTGCACCAAAAACACCTTCAGCATTGAAGTCCACAGATACCGGCGTGGGCGTATAGCCTCTTGAGCGCCTGGTCAGCCTGATTTTTCCTGCTATCAAACGGCCTACCGAATCGTCAGACCTGTTAGCTATATTGCGATTATATTTAACCACTGCATCAACCTTTCCACACAGCTTT
>JAWLFR010000093.1:0-4055 GCA_041685495.1 Bacteroidales bacterium | reverse complement strand
TATTCATCCCGGCAGAGCTTACACATTTTAAAGCCTGCCATTGTAGTCCCGGGCCTGTCATAAGGAATCCCTGTTATAATTGAAAAGCGCGGCCCGCAGTTCGTACAATTTATCAGCGGATAATTTATCCTGTGCTCCTGTTTTTGCATATCGGCAAGACAATCCTCACAAACGGCTATGTCCGGGCTTATACGTGTCACCTTTCCCGGCAGGCTATTACTCTTATTTATTGTAAATCCTTTACAGGCTGTGAACCCAATTTCATTTACAACAACAGATTCAATATGTGCCTGCAATGGTGCTTCAGCCCGTATTCTCTCAATAAATTCCTCAAGTAAGCCGTTCCGGGTGTTTATCATTACCCTGACCCCTGTATTAACATTCTCAACTGATCCTTCAAGATTCATGGAAGATGCCAGCTTATATACAAAGGGCCGGAATCCCACCCCCTGAACAAGGCCTTCTATTTCAATCCTGAAAGTTCTCATTGCAATTAAATTAAGCGGTATCTGTTATCCTGTTGATTTTATTATTTCGTTCAGCATAAGAATTATTTTATCAGCGGCTTCCCTTACCGGGGGTGTCAGGTTTTCCCCTACCCTCAGGTCTGACGGCTGTAC
Organism: Bacteroidales bacterium; assembly: GCA_041685495.1. GTDB lineage: Bacteria > Bacteroidota > Bacteroidia > Bacteroidales > VadinHA17 > UBA9300. The sequence continues at coordinate 3,435 of JAWLFR010000093.1, read as the reverse complement.
ACCTATAACATGTACTTCCATTTTAAGGTGGTCGGCTACCCTGCGAAGTGATATATTATGACTTGAGATATTGAACTCCTTTATCCGGCTAACCGGTACCAGTCCGCTGAATCCGGGTATACGGTTAAAGTCGATACAATCTGCAATAATCAGGATATCCGGATCAAGAGAATTGATCTTACTGATATAATTCTCTATGCTGGCTTCAACAAGAAGTTTGGAAAACCTTCCTTCAGTCTCAATCTGTGACACTATATATACTCCTGCACCGTCATCATTCCTCAGCACATTACCAACCCCCACAAACAGGATATCAGACCCTTTGCGGTTAAGAATACCGGTAAGTTCTTTCTTCACTTATTGTAGCATTTTAACCTGTAAGCTTCTCTGACAGTTAGGACAAATTATATTAAACATATCTTTTCTCTTGACCTCATCCTGCACAGCCACCTCAACTGATTTTGGATCCCGGATAAAAGTTTCATTGAAAACGTTCAGGGCAAGTGTGGAAGAATATCCCCTGGTGCCCAGCTTCCTGAAGAGGAACTGAACATGTTCCTTTGTTGTAATAACATCACCGCAATTACTGCACAGGAGCAGTTCACGCGTTTGAGTCTCCACACTCTTAGCCCTGTCAAAAGTGGCAATATCATATATCTTATTGGAGAGCTTTACTCCTTCCCCTGTAATACAAAAAGCTTCACACTGACCACAAAAAATACACCTGCCGTAATCTCTTACTATTGTCCTGATACCTGTCTCTGTATCATCGGAAACGGTAATTGCACAGGGTGGACAAACATTGGCGCACGACATACATCCAACGCAATCGTCTTCACTAACTTCAGGTTTGCCACGAAACTTCTCTTCGGGCACATGTTCTTTTGAAGGGAAGGATGTGGTATAGGCCGGTGTAACCAGTGATATAACTGCCTCTCTCAACTCACGCAATTTTGGATATTTCATCTCCTATGGTTTTTTGTCCGTGTTTACATCTTCTTTATCCGTAACATCATCGGAATAATGGTCTGTCACACTTTTGCCCCACATCCTGAATCCTGAAATATGTGAACCTTTCAGGAGTGCATGGGCTCCGGAGGTGGATGTGAAAAACAGAACAGGTATTGCAATCAGGCCCTTTACGCCGATATCAGTAAAGCCATACCTGATAACCAGGCTTAACAGTATACAACAGGCACCCAGGGTAACACATTTTGTTGCTGATTGCAGCCTGTTATAAACATCAGGCAGGCGGATAAGTCCAAGGCATCCGAAAAAGCTGAATGACAGCCCAATGCCTATAAGTATATTGCTGATCAATTCATTCATTTAACTTCCTCCTTTCCAGGTATTTTGCCATTGTCAGGGTTCCTATAAAACTGAGAATTATCCAGGCAATACCTATATCGATAATAAAGGATTTGCCGGTTCTGATAGCCAGTATTACGCAAATGCCGACTACAATAATGCCCATGATGTCAATGGCCACAACCCTGTCGGCAACCGTCGGACCCAGTATAACCCTCAGCAGGCACAGAGCCGTGAGGGCGATAAGAAACCAGAAACTAAAATCTATCCATTCCATTATTCAAAAATCATTTTAAGTATTCGCTCAAATTTACCTGAGATATGATATGCATAGCTGTCGTGGTCAACAGAACGGACATATATCCAGTGTACATACAGAGTATCATCTATAATATCAACCGATATGGTACCGGGAGTCATGGTTATCGAATTAGCCAGTATTGTCCTGGCCATTGATCCCTGCAGGGAAAGGCGTACCCTTACAATACCCGGTTTTATAGGCATGGCAGGGTGAAGCACCCTGTAGGCAACATCAAAGTTAGCTTTCACACACTGCCAGGTGAAATAGATAATATAAACAATGATCCAGAACCAGCGGACAGGACTGAGGATTTTCATGATATTGTAGGTAAAATATCGTGAGAACACCATAGTGGTAAGAAAGGATACTACGGCACCTGCAACGAGGTTCTGCCATGACAGATTGTATGTAAGCAACAGCCATGTGGCAAAACAGATCAGGTAATATATCAGAATATTTATTACTCTCATAGGTCAGTATATTACAGATAATAGTGCGTTTACTGCATTTAACAGGAAAGTATCCCGTATTCCGGGTATTAATATCAGGCTCATAGCCAGGCACAGTATTGCCATTATAACCATTGGCAAATACATCAGGAAGGGCACCTCCTTTACATCCGGCAGTGCTGCTTTTGCTTTATCGAGGAATGCATACCTCTGCACCTTCATAAAAGAAGCCAGCGTTATGATGCTGACAAAAACAGCCAGCAGGGCAATGAAATAGAATCTTCCCTGGACGGCAGCTATAATAATTATTAATTTGCTGAAGAAGCCGTTAAAAGGCGGTATGCCGCTGATAGACAGTGATGCCCCGAATGATGTGGCGGAAGTTACGGGCATCAGCCTGGACAGTCCGCCAAGCTTTTTAAGGTCGCGTGTTCCTGTTGAATATTCCACTGCCCCTGCATTAAGGAAGAGCAGGCCCTTAAAGGCTGCATGGTTAAACATATGGAACAGTCCGCCGGCAAGCGCCAGTGCAGCCACCTGCATATCACCACCCCTGGCAATAATCAACATCGCAATGCCGGCAGCTGTCATCACGTATCCCATCTGGCTTATACTGTGGTATGCCAGCAACCTCTTCATATCCCACTGTCCTATGGCAAGCAGCACACCTATAACCATCGATATAACTCCTATTATGGTGATCACATAACTCACTTCAATGACTATCGGGAACATGGAAAAGAACAGGCGGAGCAGGGCATATACGCCAATTGCCTTTATCAGTACCCCCGACAGCATAGCGGAGATTGGAGATGGAGCCGATGAGTGCGCATCAGGCAACCAGGCATGGAAAGGGATCATGGCTGCCTTCAGCCCGAAACCTGCCACCATAAATAATTGTATGAACAGCACTACAGGCTCTCCCGAACCGGATCTTATCACCGTTGCCACATCCAGAATATTAAGCGTTCCGGTGTACCAGTAAGTCATTGCCAGTGAAAAAAGTATGAGCAGTGAGGCTATCCCGCCCAGCACCTGGTATTTAAATGATGCTTCAAGCTCATCCCGGGAGCTGCCAAAAGCCACCAGGGCATATGATGCTATCACCGATATTTCCAGGAACACAAACATATTAAAGAGGTCTCCTGTCATTATCACACCGTTCATGCCAGCCACCATAAGGGAGAAAAGGGAGTAATAATAGTTTTCACCTGTAAATTTACTTATATAGGGTATGGAGAACAGTCCGGCCATCATACCTATGATGTTCACAACCAGAAGCATCATGATGCTCAGTCCGTCAGCCACCAGGTGAATCCCAATGGGTATATTATTGACAGGCGCCCATCCGCCAACCATATATGTTACTGTGCCGTC
>JAWLFR010000092.1:0-8958 GCA_041685495.1 Bacteroidales bacterium | reverse complement strand
ACCGACAGGTTGACAGCCGGCTTGCTGCTTGCGGCCTTTATGTTTATGCGCGGCACTCCTGAGATATGAAGGTCTTCTTTCAGTACCGGGCTTACATATATAAGCCTGTGGTCTGTCCATTCGGCACGGGCCAGTGCTGTGCCGTCAAATGACACATTATCAACGAGTGTTTCTTTTCCCTGGCTGCCCTCCGGCCCGGTCAGCAGCTGACCTCTGTGCGGGGCACCTGCTTTCAGGTACAGTTTAACGGGTGAGGCCCCGGGGTTGGGGTAATCGGCATAGGGTGTGGGTTCTGTTCTCTCATCACCTTCACGCACTATCCATGCTGCGGGGTCACTTTCCACATCATTCTCCACATCAAAGAGGTAACGTGTAAACCACCTGTTCATCATTTTCATAGGCGGCTCACCGCCGTGCCCGCCCTGGTGGTAGAATATCTGCAGGGGCACATCTTTCTTTTTCAGGGCTTCGATAATACGGTAGCTATGTTCAGGCACCACGTTCCAGTCATTGAAGGCATGCGCCATCAGTACTGCCGCCTTCAGTGGTTCGAGTTCATTGAGGTAGTCGCGCCCGGACCAGAAATCATTATAGTCGCCCGTGATACGGTCAAACCCTTCAGCCATCTCGCCGTCTCTTATATTGCAGTCGCACCACTCATTCCTCTCAGGGTTGCCGCTGTGGATAAAGTCATACAGGAAATCAATGTCTTCACCCAGCCAGCCGCCGGGATGCCTTATAAGCCCGTTAGACCTGTAATAATGATAATATGATGTATTTGGTGCAACGGGTATTATTGCTTCCAGTCCGTCCACACCCGTCGTCGCTGCTGCCAGTGGCAGTGTGCCGTTATATGAGGTGCCTGTCATTCCAACCTTGCCGGTGGTCCAGTAGGCTTTCACCTCTTCATCCCCATCAGGGGAGCTGTACCCTTTGGCCCTGCCGTTAAGCCAGTCGATAACAGCCTTTGGTGCCAGTGATTCATTATCTCCTCCTACGGTAGGGCAGCCCTGTGAGAGTCCCGTGCCGGGTGATGATGAGTGCACAACAATAAATCCGCGGGGAACCCATCCCTCAACATGTGAGTTGGATATAACGGGACGCTGGATATTTCCACTGTTCTCGGGGGCGTGGATACGCTCAGGGGGCTCTTCCTGCAGTTCATGCCTTACATCCCAGAGGTATTCCCTGCCGCTGGCCGTGCCGGCGAAATAAGGACTGCTGACATATATGACCGGCAGCTTAAGTCCTTCACTTTCTGTCTGGTATGGTCTTGTTACATCAACATGCATTCGGTCGGGACTCCCATCGCCATCGGAGTCAAAATCCGTCTCAACCCACAGATCATGCCTGATCCATGTTTCAGGGTCTTCAAAGGCAGGTACTATCTGTGCCTGTCCGTCAACGAATACGGGAGTGGCCTGAGCCTGGATGGCTGTTGTGGAGAATAAAGCGAGGATAAGTGCTGCAATAATTGTCTTGATGCCTTTCATGATGAGAGTTTATTTATAAAAAATTGGTTTTAAATTTACAGTGCAAAGCTTTGCATAATCATAAAGCTGCTGCAGTCAAAATTACTAATTCTCTTTGGATCAAGCCTTATGATTTCTGCTGCTGCTAAAAATAATAAATTCGCCGGAATCATAGCCTATGGATTTTGCTGCTGTCAAACATGAAAGAAGCTCCGCAGGTTCTTGCCTCTCTTCATACGGTAATGCATAAAGAATAAGATCCCTGCCAGGGGCACCAGTGTGGCCGCAGTGATTGCTGACCAGTCTATCAACACACTGCCCCTGATATAAAGATCTGTGAAGATATCAATGACCATACAGAGTACGGATATTTCTATAAGGATATACCCAAGCATATTAAAACCTTTCCACCTGAGCTTTCTGAGTATCACCATGAAAAGACCAAAGAGAATCCAGAAAGTGAGACTTACGGGCAGGCCTATCTCCATAAACCATGTCATGGGAGGGCTAAGCATATCATAGATCATCAGCATAGCCAGGGTTGTTAGCGCCAGTGACAAACCAAGGAGGATCAGGCGTTTGAGCAGAAATGTAAAGGAGGTGATAAAGAGCCACAGGCCGGTGATGGATGTTACAGCATACAGGGACCAGTTAAGGCCTTTCACAATTACCATATCCACAATAATACAGATAAGGTTTGCGGAGAATGCTATTATTGCTGACAGCTCCCATAACTGTATCCTTGATTTTTTTTCCGAAAGATGCAGGATATCACTCGAATATTTTTCACTGCCTTTTTTCTTTTTTTCATCAGGCAGGGACCGGCAAAGGGGACATTCCTCAAGTCCCTCATCCAGTATGACCCCGCAGTTCGGACAAATTTTATTATCTGTTTTCATGTTTACTATATTCCCATATATTTATTCTATTCCCATATACTTTTTAGTAGCTTAACCTTCAGCCCCCTGTCTGTCAGAAATGAGAAAAAATCTCTTTCCAGCTCCGTATTTTTACTGTTATTGGAGAAACTGATACATAAGCTGTCACCGAAGCTGATCATCCCGCAGCTGACATTCAGCTGTGACACAGGCGGTGGAGCAAGCATTGACATAGTCTCAATATGCGGTACGGCCTCTTCAGGCATTCTTGCTATCCCCACATTTGTCAGAACCCCTGAAAATTTCGTTGCCCCGTGCTTTTTAAAGGCGGCAGACAGTATAAGATCTTTGATAAAAACCGGTGTTGTCCTGACAAAAATATTCTTTTCCGGCTTCACATTCCGCCTTATAACCTTACTCAGCACTTTTTTATCTGTTTCTATCTGCATATAATTATGCACATGGTTCAGTATCTCTTCAAAGGAATAATAGCCCAGTCTCATATCCAGTTCCGGCAATACAAAAAGTGAGAAATTACGCATAGTGCTGCTGGGCAGGCTGCGGCGCATATTAACAGGTATCTCAAGCCTGATAATATCTTTATCCCTGCCTTCGTCCTTCTTCCATATCTCCTGCAGGCAAAAGAGGTAGACCGATGCCAGGTACTCAGTGATAGTTACATTACTTTCACGTGATATTTTTTTAATGTCCGGTACGGATACCTCAGCCTGCAGAATGCCCAGGTATCCCTTGCCTGCGGCTTTGTAGGGTAAGTGCCAGGCATTTTCCAGCTTAGGCGGTTTGGGAATATCCTTTTTAAAATATCTGCTATATGAGTCTTCTGTTTCAGAAGGCTGAACAGCTGAAGAAGGATCGAATATACCTTCGGAGTAGGGGATGTTGTAACCACAGTTCCTGAGGTATGTTACCAGCAGGGTCCTTAAGAATTCCAGTCCGCCGCTTCCGTCGGTCAGGACATGCAGAAATTCAACAGATATCATTTTTCCATCTACCACTACCCTGAACAGTGCATCGTTGCCTTTTGTTGCCGGAAAAGCAATAAGGGGCCTTTTCTCTTCCTTTACAACCGAAGGCCTGATATCTTTGTCGTATTCAAGAAAATACCAGAAAAAGCCTTTTCGCAGGCTGGTAAGGTAGTAGGGGAAACGCTTTGATGTTTCTTCAACAGCCTTCTTTAATGCACTGATCCTTACCGGCTCAGCCATCACCGCACCAATCCTGAATACTGAGCTCAGCGATTTGCTTATTACCGGAGGGAATATTTTGGCCGCATTATCCAGCGACATCCAGCCTTTGTTCTCTATATCAACACTATACTTCTCTTTCATCCTTTTACTCTATACAGTTCAAAGGTAAGAAACTTTATTTGTGTTATTAAGCATTAAGATTTACATATTGGCAATTATTACTTAATTTTAAAAACTTAAATTTCAAAACACTTTAAGCTATGAAAACCAAATTGTCGCTTTTATTTCTTTACTCATGCATTATCCTGTTCTTCGTATCAGTACATGATGCGGAGGCCCAGCGCTATAATACACCGGGAGGTATAGTGGGATGGGCTGATGATAACCATTACATTGAAAAGAGCACTGATGATGATGGCAACACTGTTATTATGAAAGTGCATATAAAGACAGGTAAGAAGAAAGAATATGATGAGTATATTAATTACCGCGAGGAGTTCAGTAATTCACTTCCCGATGGTTTTGAGATGGGTTATGCCACTGTAATGAGTTCCGATAAGCGCTATATAGTCCTCGAAAAGGATAATGACCTCTGGCTTTTTGAACTGGGTGATGATGAAGCACTGCAGCTTACACGTGATGATGTTAAGGAGAACAACCCTGCATTTTCTCCTGACGGTAAGAAGATAGCCTATACAAAAGGCAGGGAACTGTATGTTTACGACCTTGTAAGCAACAGTGAGAAGAGGCTTACCTTTGATGCAGGGGATAAGATATATAATGGTTATGCCTCATGGGTCTATATGGAGGAGATACTTGGCCGGGGCAGTCGCTATTCAGCCTTCTGGTGGTCACCCGACAGCCGTAAAATATCATACCTGCATACTGACGAATCGCAGGTGCCTGAATTTATTATTAACCGCATTGATGAGGAAGACGGCCTCCATGGTACCCGGGAGGTAACACCCTATCCCAAACCAGGCGATCCCAATCCGAAGGTGAAGATGGGAATAGTGGACATTGAATCTGCCGCTACTGTGTGGGTTAAGACGGATTATTCAAAGGACCAGTATATTGCGTGGCCCGACTGGACACCCGACAGTGAAAAGCTGATGGTGCAGGTGCTGAACCGCGATCAGGATGATATGAGCTTTATCCTGGCTGATATCACCACAGGTGATTATAAAGAGATATACAGGGAAACAAGGGATACCTGGATTGATTTTTTTACCGATAATTATATAATGAAGGATGGCTCCGGCTTTATTATAAGGAGCAGCCGCTCAGACTGGATGAACCTTTACTATTACGGCTGGGACGGAAAGCTGAGGGCGCAGCTGACGGACTTTGACTGGAGGGTGACGAGAGTGCTTAAGGTGGATGAGGATAAAGGACATCTCTTCTTCTCCGGCACGGGGGGCGAATCAACGGAGAGCCATATCTTCAGGGTTGACCTGGATGGGACAGGGCTTATAAGATATACCGATATTCCCGGATCACATTCAGCAAATATATCGCCCTCGGGCAAATATATTATTGATGCATGGTCTAACCTCTCAACACCCAACACGGTGGTTGCCCTTGATAGTAAGGGAAGGAAAGTGAGGGATATAGAAAAGCCCGGTGAAGAAGAGACTGATAATATACCTGCTTTTGAGCTGCTAAGGATAGAAGCGACCGATGGCTTTATGCTGCCTGCCATAATATCATACCCTGAAAATTTTGATGCTTCCAAAAAATATCCCGTGGTGTTTACCATCTATGGCGGTCCGGATGCAGGAGGGGTAAGGAACAGGTATATGGGTAACAGGTCCAGCTGGTACGCGCAGAACGGTATCATTACTATCTCCGTTGACCACAGGGCATCGGGACATTTTGGTAAAGCGGGACTCGATTATATGCACCGCAACCTGGGTAAATGGGAGATGGCCGATTATATAGAAGCTGTTAAGTGGTTGAGGGAAAGGCCCTTTGTTGATGCTGACAGGATGGGTATAACAGGTGGATCATACGGTGGCTATACAACAGCCCTGGCGCTGACCCAGGGGGCGGACTACTGGACACACGGTATAGCCAAATATTCGGTTACGGACTGGAGGCTTTATGATAATGTTTATACAGAGCGCTTTATGGACACCCCGCAGGATAATCCCGAAGGCTACAGGAAGGGTTCAGTGCTTACTTATACAGACAAGCTGGAAGGGAAGCTTTATATAGTACATGGTATGGCCGATGATAATGTGCATATGCAAAACTCTATATGGCTGATATCCAGATTGCAGGATGAGGGTAAGATTTTTGATTTTATGATATATCCCGGTGGGCGTCACGGCTGGGGCGGTGCTAAAGGAAAACATTCAGCCAACGAGGATCACCGGCGCTGGCTGGAATGGTTCTTTGACGAGCAGCAGTAAAAATACAGGTATTTATGATATTGAAAGTGCCGGTTTTATGATATTATGAGTATCTGATTTATGAAATAAAAAGTACCCGTTTTATGATATTGAGAATACCTGTTTTGTTTTTATTTCTTTCCCTGGCTTTTTCTTCATGCCGGGATGAGGCTTACCGTGTTGAGTTCAATGAGCTGGACACGGGCACAGATGCCAGCATAAGGGCACTGCATGTGGTGAGTGATGATATAGTATGGGCCTCAGGCAGCGGCGGCACCTTCCTGGTAACAGACGATGGAGGGGAGTCGTGGACCAGCGGCACCGTTTCCGGTGCAGGCAGCGATGATTTCCGTAATATACATGCATGGAATGAGAAGGAGGCACTGCTGTTTGGTATCTCTTACCCCGGAAGGGCATATTACACATCCGATGCCGGTGATACATGGGAGATGGTATATGAGAATAACACCGAAGGCATATTTTTTAATTCGCTGAATTTTGCGGATGATAACAGGGGCATGGCCCTGAGTGATCCTGTTGATTCCAGCTCTTTTGTTATACATACTGAAGACAGGGGACAATCATGGGAAAGGCTGGAAGCTATGCCCCTGCTTGCTGAGGGTGAGTATAATTTTGCTGCATCCAACAGCTGCATTGATTACCATGCAGATGGAAATGCGTGGATAATAACGGGCGGACAGGCAGCCAGGGTCTTTATTTCTCATGACCATGGCAAAAGCTGGATGGCTCGTGAGACGGGACTGATACATGGCAATGAATCATCAGGCGTGTTTTCTGTATCTTTCATTGATGAGAAAGAAGGAATAGTGGTGGGCGGCACCTATGATGAGCCTGCACTGAATGATAAGGTTGCGGCGTGGAGCGAAGATGGTGGCTACAGCTGGCAGGAAGCGAAAATAATGCCCCGCGGATTCCGTTCATGTGTTATATGGATGAACAGGGGTGAAAAAAGGCTGGCCTTTGCCATTGGCAAGACGGGATGCGATTATTCAGGCGATGGTGGGAGAACATGGTTGGCCGGGAGTGATGTCAAAGATTATTACACTGCCCGTGCAGTGACCGGTACGTTGAAGGGTTATGCCGCGGGTGCCGGGGGCCGGATTGCCAGCTTCGAGATGGTGAAATAAGGATTTTTTATTGCCTGCTGGCGTCGTAGCAGGACACGGAGAACACTGGAGTGTGGATGATGCAGGTGAATGGTGAGAAGAATAGAGTATATTAATTAAAGCTAAAGGAAAACAGTTATGTCAGAATCAAAAGATAAACTGAAAGCAATAAGGGAGCAGATGAGTGAAAAGGGTATTGATGCTTATATAATACCCGTAACAGATCCCCACCTCGGGGAATATGTGCCGGATCACTGGAGGATAGTGCGATGGCTGACAGGTTTTACAGGCTCGGCAGCCAATGTGCTTATCACCCGCGATTTTGCGGGACTGTGGACTGATTCAAGGTATTTTGTGCAGGCTGAAGCCCAGCTCAGGGGAACGGGCTTTGAGCTGGTAAGGCTGAAGGTGCCGCACACCCCTGAATATATTGACTGGCTGGTGGAGAATATGCCTGCCGGAACTAAGGTTGCTGCTGATGGAAGGATAATGCCGCTGGGAACGGTGAAAATGATGGAAAAAGCTTTTTCGCGCAAGAAGATAAGCCTGGATACTGATGTTGATCTTATATCTGGTATATGGCAGAACAGGCCGCCTATGCCGGATGCAGAGGCTTTTGAGCATCCCATCCGTTTTGCAGGTAAGAGCAGGGCGGAGAAAATAAAGGAAACCCGGTCTGTTATGCAGTCCATGGATGCTAATTACCATCTTCTGACATCTCTCGATGATATAGCTTGGCTGCTCAATATAAGGGGAGGGGATGTTACTTACAGTCCACTCTTCACTTCATTTGCCCTTCTGGGTCCTGGTGAATTGTTCCTCTTTGCTCCCGTGATAAAGATACCCGGAAGCCTGCAAAAAAAGCTTAACGATGATGGTGTTATTATAAAACCTTATGAAAGTCTTGGAGATAAGCTTGGACGGCTGGAGGAGGGTAAGAGCATTATACTGACCCCCGGCACAACATCCGCCTCGGTTTTTAAGTCCATTCCCGCCGGAATGGATATCATAGAGGAGGTAAGCATACCCACACGCAGCAAGGCCGTGAAGAATGATGTGGAGATAGAGAATATACGGAAGGTGATGATAAAGGACGGTGTTGCCATGACAAAGTTCTTTTACTGGCTTGAAAATACAGTCGGTAAAGAGAAGATAACAGAGATCAGTGCTGCTGATAAACTGCTGGAACTGAGGATGGAGCAGGAAGACTGTACTGGTCCCAGCTTCGCCACCATAGCAGGATATAATGAGCATGGAGCACTGCCTCACTACTGTTCAACACCCGAGACGGATGTTGAGCTGAAGCCTGAAGGTATCTTTTTGCTTGACAGCGGTGGACAGTATTACGGGGGTACCACTGATATCACCCGCACCATATGCCTTGGTGAGCCCACCGCACAGCAGAAGAAGGATTTTACCCTGGCCCTGAAGGGAACTTTAAACCTGGCTATGGCTAAGTTTCCGCTGGGGACCAAAGGTTACCAGATAGAGATGCTGGCCAGGAAGGCGCTGTGGGATAACGGACTAAATTACGGTCATGGTACAGGTCACGGCGTAGGCTGCTTCCTCAATGTGCATGAGGGACCGCAGACTATTGGCACCGGGGCTTCGGGCGATATGAAAACCATAATGGAGCCGGGCATGCTGACAGCCGATGAGCCGGCCATATACAGGGAAGGGGAGTACGGGTTCAGGACGGAGAACCTTATACTCTGCTATGAGGATGAAAAGACAGAGTATGGCAGCTTCCTGCGCTTTGAAACGGTGACACTCTGCTATATTGACACTTCACTGATCGACAGGGAGCTGATGACAGGGGAGGAGATAAGCTGGCTCAACGATTATCATAAGAGGGTGTACGATATACTGGGACAGCTGCT
>JAWLFR010000091.1:0-9183 GCA_041685495.1 Bacteroidales bacterium | reverse complement strand
GCAAACCTGGCTTCAAGATCTTCCGGCAACGACATTCCCGGAACAACCCTGATGTCTATAAGATTGTTTTTATAAATAATATCCCTCAGCTCAGAGTAGCTGTCGGCCCATTCCATTCTGAAGCCAAAGCTTAACTTATCCTGTCCCTTCCCTTTAGGATCAAGCTTATTAAAGGTGTGTTCCTGTCTCCATGTGCCCTGCTGGTTATTGCCGGTATAACCCGAATGAATATAATAGGTGTCGTTATCATAATATTCAAGACTCGTTCCCGGCTTAACCGTTACTATCAGGTAGGGCGGATTTCCGCTTCGTTTGGTGAAAAACAGGAATGAGCCATCTCCTGAAACAAATAGGTGCCTGAGGTATCCTCTTTCAAAAAGATCAACCTGTTCGTAGCCTGCCCTGGCAGCCATCGGGATATCAACATAAATATCTCCTATCTCAACATTATAGAACATTCGGTTTTCTATGACCAGATCCCATTCAAGGGCATCATCCACAAAACTGTATGTCTGCTCCATTGAAAAAGGCATACCTGGCTTGTAGTTGGTATATCTGACCATGTTTTCACCGGCTTCCATCTCCCTGTGATTAAAGACTGTCTGCCATACCCCGTCGTTCATCCTGAAACGAACATCGGCATCCAGCCTGCCGCCGAACACACTGGCTTCGTAAGGATCATCCTTGCTTATAACTGCACTCACACCCCTGTCATCATATTCCACCTTCCAATTCTCATTGGAAAGTGTGTTTTTTTCCTGCTCTGCCGGATTACATGAACCGAGGATAATTATTGATAAGATAAAAACAGGTAATAGTTTCATATTTGCAGGTTTTGGTTGTGGTTTGCTAATATATATAAATTAAGCATACTTTTAAAGAGCAGGATTATCATTGATTAGCTTCAAGATATTGCCTGAAGTCAGCATAGTTGGCTGAGATATTTACTGACATGCTCTTTTTTTTGTTTTCCCTGAAATGGGAAGGCAGCTCCACATGTTTTCTTACATTTTCCGGAATAACATCAAGGAACTTAACAGGATGCGCTGTAGCAATAAAAAAACCCTGCTTGCCCTGGTTTTTAAGAGCCAGGTACCCTGTTGCACTGTGCGGATCGAGTATATATCCTGTTTCTTCAAATACCTCGCTAATACACCCGGTAATTTCCTGATCTGCAAAAGTGTAAGCACTGATAAGAGATCTTAACTGATCCCGTGATCCTCCCATATATTTCATTCTTTCAAAATTTGAGGGGTCTCCTACATCCATGGCATTTGCCACGGTAGGAATTGATTTTCGCGGACTGTACACTCCTGTTTCAAGGTATTTTGGGACAGTGTTATTAATGTTGGATGCAGCAATGAATCCCTGAGCAGAAACACCTGAGTAATATGCAAGCATACCGGCAGCCAGGTTACCATAGTTGCCGCTGGGCACAGCTATAACAGGCAATATCCCGGGGAATACCCTGTCCCATTGTATAATACCCCAGTGATAATAAAATGACTGAGGCAGCCATCTGCCGATATTAATTGAATTGGCAGAGCTGAGGTTGATCTTCTTTCTTAGTTCTGTATCATTAAAAGCCTTTTTTACGAGTCGCTGACAATCATCAAAGTTGCCTTCGACTGCAAGACAGTTTACATTATTTCCGAGAGTGGTAAACTGTTTCTTTTGAAATTCACTGACTTTACCTTTTGGATAAAGCACTGTAACCTTAATATTTTCAATGCCGTGAAAAGCTGATGCCACGGCACCTCCCGTATCTCCCGAGGTGGCTACCAGTATGGTAATATCCTTATTGTCGCTGTTCAGTTCGGCCATCAGCCTGGCCATAAAACGGGCACCTATATCCTTAAAGGCCAGTGTTGGCCCGTGAAACAGCTCCAGTGCATATATGTTGTCCTTTATGGCCCTGAGCGGGATATCAAAGTCAAAGGATGCTGTAATAATTCTTCTTATAGCATCATCCTTCAGATCTTCTTCAAGGAAAGGTAAGGCCAGTTGAAAGGCCAGTCCGGCAAAACCGGCAGAGGCAGAATATTTGATGTTTCCCCCACAGACCTCCGGGTATTTCGCGGGCATAAAGAGGCCGCCGTCAGGTGCCAGACCTTTAAATACAGCATCTTTAAGACTGAAAAGACGCTGCCTGTTCCTGCTGCTTACAAACTTCATATCTCACGGACTCCTTTCCTGCTTATCGGCGAAACATACAATTGACAGTCATAATTATTCTTTTTGAACACCCTGACCATGGCCCTGCCTGTTTCCTCTGCTGTATCACTGTCGGTTGAGAGGGCAAAGACAGAGGGACCAGAGCCTGATATGCTGCAGCCCAGCGCGCCGGCATTTTTTGCTGCCTTGCGTACATCATCAAAACCAGGGATCATATTTTTCCGCCAGGGCTCTGCTATCACATCCACCATCGACCGTCCAATAAGATCGAAATCACTCATCATCAGTCCGGCTATAAGTCCTGCAGCATTACCTGTCTGGGTAATGGTCTTATCCAGTGAATTGGATTTTTTCAGTACTGACCTGCCCTCGGATGTTCTTATTGAGATATCGGGTAATACCACGGAGCAATATAACGAATCAGGAAAAGGAATTTCTATAATGTCCAGGGGCCTGTACGACCTGATGACAGTGAAGCCGCCCAGCATACATGGAGCTACATTGTCGGCATGGCCGGTACCGCTTACAAGTTTCTCTCCTTCCAGTGCATATCTTATCAGTTCCTTTTTTACCAGCGGTTTGCCCAGCAGGCTGTTAAACCCGTATGCTGCAGCTACAGCACTGGCTGAACTTGACCCTATGCCGCTGCCGGGCTTTATTTTAGTTATAAAGCTTATATTCACACCTATATCAATGCCAAGCTCTTTCTGAAGACTCTTTATAACGGGGAATATGGCATTATCAGTTGTGACTGCAGGCAGCGGGTATCCTGTCCTGTTCTCAATATGGAAGGCAGAGTCATTTCTCAGCTCCATCTCAATGGTATCACCTGCATTTTCTATTGCAAAGCCCATAATATCAAATCCGCTGCCTACATTTGATACTGTTGCAGGAGCAAAAATCCTGATCTTCTTCCCGGTATTACTCATGAGCCTGTTTTTTGTTATTACACAGCATAAGGGCTTTATGCTCCATCAAACAATCCGATAACAGGGAGCCTGCAGGCTCCGTAAATTCTCTCCTTTTCATAAATCTCTAATATGTTTTTAAGTCAGTATCGCCAAATGCATCCCTGATCAGCGAAATTAATAATTAAACATATTATTCCTTCTCTTTTTCTTTAGAAGAGTATTTATTTTATGATTTTTTGTTTTGACCAGGTTCTGCAAGATGCTCTATTTCTTGTGCCCGCCTTTCATCGTTATACTGATGACCCCGTTTGATCCCCTGGCTCCGTACATATTAGCAGAAGCTCCTTTCAGTACAGATACCGATTCAACGTTTGCCGGCATTATGTGTGATACGGAATTAACGGGTGTGCCGTCAACCACGAACAGGGGCTCATTACTTGATCTCAGCGATCCGGGTCCGCGTATGGTTATACTGTTACCCACAACCGATACCCCCGGAAGCTCACCCCTTAACATATCATAGATATTGTCATAATAATTCTCTTCTCCCTGTTTTGATTTCACAACGCCTATGCTTGATGTGATCTTGTCGGCCTGGTTCTTATAATAGCCAAGGTCAATAAGTTCCTCAGACTTAGCTCCCGTTACAACTTTAATACTGTCATGGGGATCAGAAATGGTTATATTCAGGTTCCTCCTGCTATTGATCTCCATCTCGGCAAACCGGTTATCCAGTGTATACACTGAAATTGATTCCGAGCTCTCCGGCACTTTAATCCTGAACTTGCCATTGGTGCGGGTCTTACTGTCAATTATCTCGCCATCAATAAAGATAAATGCATTGGCCACGGGTTTGTCGCCTGATGTTTTAACAACCCCCTTTATTTTTACTTTATTTTCTTTTTCCTGTGCGATGATGTCCTGAAAGAAGAGCAGCAACAAAGGTAGAATTAATATTATTTTCCACTTCATATCTTATTCATATTGATTTGTTTCTCATGTCAAATTTACGTATAAAAAACTATCTCATAATATAATAATTAACAATTATTAAGTATTTAAGGTTCTTTACCGTAATTGATAATTACTAAATTTACAATAATTACATATATTGTTGAAAAAACTTGTCCAGAGTATAAATAAAAATATTTCTTTCCCATGAAGAAAATCACACTGCTTTTTATTATTCTATGCCTGCCGGCATGGATTATTGCACAGAAATCAGCTTTTACAGTACAGGATGTACTGAATGTAGAATCATTCAGGGTTTCTGATATAACTGATAATGGCCAGTTTGTTGCAGGCACTGTCAGTGCCCGCAAGGACCGCCTTAATATTGATCATAGCCGGTATGGCGATCCTGATTATGTAGCTCCTTATATGGGAGAGGCGATTATTATTGATTCGGAAGACGGAGGTGTAAACCGTCTTTTTGAAGGTAAAAAGATATTGAAAGGATTAAGCTGGAGTCCGGATGACAACAGTCTTGCCTGCCTGGTTTATGAAGATGATGAGATGCGCCTGTATCTTTATGACCGGGCAAAATCAAAAGCCAGGAGGGTGAAGCTCAAAACTGACCTTGATCTTTCATCCGGTTCATTGCTTGAGTGGACACCGGGGGGTGAACACATAATTGTTTCCCTGCGCTCAGAAGGATGGGCAGAGAAGGGAGACTCCCTGTTTAAGGAGGCCACAGCCGGTCCGCTTACGGTCTATGATTCAAATAAGCCTTTTCTCAAATGGGATAAGATACAGAATCATTCATCACTGGCCATACCTGCAATGGTGGATGTTGGTTCAGGTGCGGTAAAATCTTTACTGCCTGAAGGCAGGTATTCAAACATAAGCCTTCCGGAGCAAGGGAATAAGATGGTCTTTGTTGAATATAATCCACTCAAAACAACATACGACAGGAGTGGTGGCACAGAATATGGTTTGTTTATGATTGATCTGGATAAGCCGGGAACAGCAGACACACTGGAGGCTAAAACTGAAAAAAGAATCAATATAAGGTGGGATGAGTCAAAGACCAGGTATGCTTACAGTGATTCCGGTCATGTCTTTGTCAGGTCAATATTCGAAGATGAGGCAATGCAAATATCTTCTGACACCATTGCAATAGTTAAGAACGACACATCTGAGCTTAAGTTCTCTGTGATGCGTTGGAGCCCGGATGGCAACTATGTGCTGGCTTCTGCGAAAAATGGGTACTGGATGATAGATGCCGGTTCAGGCGACATGGAGCTTGTTTATGAGTCGCCTGAAGATGAGGAAGAGAGTCCGCGGCTCAGGATAGTGGACTGGAAACCCGATGGCAGTTCATGGTATATGAGCTATTCGGCCCGCGACAGGTGGGAGCGGGGACTTGTAGAGTATGACCTTGTTACAAGGCAGTTTACTGACCTGGTAAAGGATTCCAGGCTCTATTCATCATGGGAGATGTCAAAAGACGGTTCAAGGTTGTTTTACAATCTCTCGGACGGAGACAGACCGTCTGATCTGTATGTTGCCGATCCGGACTTCAGTGATACACGTCAGCTGACAGATCTTAATCCCTGGACGGATAACAGGAAAATGACCAGGAGCGAGCTTGTTAAATATCTTGATGCCGATGGTAATGAATTACATGGGATACTCTATTACCCGGTTGATTATGAACCCGGAAAAAAGTACCCTCTTGTATGCGAGATATATGAGGATTTCTTTAATAATGGTTACAGCTATTCCATGAACCTTGTAGCCAATGCCGGGTATTTTGGCTTTAAGCCATCGGTAAATCTTATTGAAGGTTACCCGGGTGAGGCATGGCTCAAAGGTATTACCTCAGGAATAAATAAGCTTATTGAGAAGGGCCTGGTGGATGAAGACAAGCTGGGCGTGCATGGTACAAGCTATGGTGGTTATGCCGCATCTCTTCTTATAACACAGACCGACCGCTTTGCCGCGGCCATTAATATATCCGGGAAGGTGAATATTATCAGTTTTTTGGGCGACAGTCCGCGTATTGGTACCCGTAATTATTCGGCTGCCGAGATTGGCCAGGACCGTATAGGTGAAACACTCTGGGATGCACCAATGAAGTATTTTGCTACCTCGGCTGTTTTATTTGCTGACAGGATAGAAACCCCGCATCTGCTTATGACAGGTGAGGGCGACTGGAACGTGCCGGCACTCAACACCAGGGAGCTGTATTATGCCATGAGGCGGCTGGGCAAGGAAGTGGTATGGGTAAATTATGTCAATGGCGGACATGGTGCCGGCATGGCAAGTAATGAGGCCGACTTTCACGATCACTGGAGGAGGATGTTGGAATGGTATGGGGAACATTTTGAGAAAGAATAAACGCTTATTTTTATTGATAATATCTGTCGCCTTGTTTTGTCAGTTAAAAAATCTTGCATAAGTAAATATAAAGTGTTAAGTTATGGGCTATGATGAATAATACCAGATACGGCTGCATAATATTAATGATCTTTATCACCACCGGCTCATGTGTTTCACAGCCTGACTATAATGAGCAGAGGGAACGGATGGTTGAGAACCAGATTGCAGAAAGGGGAATAACCGATACCCGGGTGATCAGGGCTATGAAGGAGGTTGAGAGGCATCTTTTCGTTCCTGAGATAGTACGTTCCAGGGCTTACAGCGACAACCCCCTGCCGATAGGCGAGGGACAGACAATCTCCCAGCCCTATATTGTTGCACTGATGACCGAATACCTGAAGTTGAAACCGGATATGAAGGTGCTGGAGATAGGTACAGGATCGGGTTACCAGGCTGCCATTCTGGCCGAGATAGTGAGTGAGGTTTATACAATTGAAATAGTAGAATCGCTCGGCACCAGGGCAAAGAAGCTGCTGGACAGTCTGGGTTATGATAATATACAGGTCAGGATAGGTAACGGTTATGAGGGCTGGGAAGAACATGCCCCTTATGATGCAATAATCGTTACCTGTGCACCCAATAATATCCCTGAACCCCTGAAAGAACAGCTTGCTGAAGGTGGCCGCATGATGATCCCTGTTGGCGGACGCAATATACAGAATCTTGTTCTTAACAGGAAGAAGAAAGGCAGGATAAGGCAGCAGAGCGTTTTGCCCGTCCGTTTCGTGCCAATGATTGACGGGGAGGGGAAAAGGTACTGATATGACTTCGCGATGGGTCGTTTACATTACCAGAATTCCTGATTGCTGTGATAAATGGTCCTTTACATTATCAGTGCACTGGATGTTTGTGAGACCGGCCGTTTTATATTACGGGACCATTGGATAGCTTTACTGATATTAACTAAAATATCATATCGGCTGATGATATAATATTTTTTCTAAATTTGCTTTTTGTAAAATAAAACAGAAATAAAATGAATAAAGTAATGCGTAAACTGTTGTTTTTTGTCCTGGCAGCGATTTTAATGGCAGGATGCAATCAGGAAATTAATGAAGAATATACTATGAAGAAAGAAGTATTTGGTGAATTAGATGGCAAACAGGTGGATTTGATTACCCTGACCAACACAAGGGGTAACACTATCAAACTCACCAATTACGGAGCTACTCTTGTATGGGTGGAGGTGCCGGACAGGAACGGCGATAAGGAAAATATAACATTCGGGTATGAGACACTGGAAGGATATCTTAACGGGGATCCTTATTTTGGTGCCGTAGTGGGCCGGTATGCCAACCGTATAGCAGAAGGAGAGTTTACACTGGAGGGCAAGGAATACCAGCTGGCTATAAACAATCCCCCCAACCATCTGCATGGTGGGCCCAAAGGATGGCATAGTGTAGTCTGGAATACAGAGATCATGGAGAAGGAAGGAGAGCCGCCCGCGGTTAAATTTATCTATGTCAGTCCCGATATGGAAGAAGGTTATCCGGGTGAGGTAGTAGCAGAAGCCGTATATACATGGACTGATAATAACGAGATAATCATCGAGTATAGCTGCAGCACGGATAAAAAGACAGTGCTTAATATTACCAATCACGCATATTTTAACCTTTCAGGAGCAGGCAACGGAACAATACTCGACCATGAGCTTATGATAGCTGCAGACAGCTTTACCCCTGTGGACGAAAACCTTATACCAACAGGAGAACTGAGACCCGTTGAAGGCACACCTTTCGATTTCAGCACCCCGCACAGAATAGGTGAACGCATAGAGGCCGATAATGAACAGCTGAGGCTTGGACTGGGATATGATCATAATTTTGTTCTTGGTAATAAGTCTGAGCCGGACGCCCTTGTTTATGATCCGGCATCAGGAAGGATTATGGAAGTTTTAACAGACCAGCCGGGAGTACAGTTTTATTGCGGTAATTTTCTTGACGGCCTGGAAAAAGGACACGGAGGTAAAATTTATGAATACAGGGGAGGCCTGTGCCTTGAAACACAGCATTTCCCGGACAGTCCCAACCATCCAGACTTTCCTTCAACAGTACTGGAGCCTGGTAAGCCCTTTACATCAAAAACAGTTTATCACTTTTCGGTGAGATAGTAAAAACAGGAAACGAAGAGGAATGTTTACACCTGGCTTGTTACAGTCTCGTTTTTTTTAAGCTGTTATTTAGAGATTACTATTGAAGCATTGGGTATTCCCGGTCAGCTATTCTCCGGGAAACGAGCCTGCGAGCTCGGCGAAGCCAACCGAGCCTGCGAGCTCGGCGAAGCCAACCGAGCCTGCGAGCTCGACCCAGCCAACCGAGCCTGCGAGCTCGGCGCAGCTAACCGAGCCTGCGAGCTCGGCGAAGCCAATGGGCTCTCGTAATTCAACAGAACTGTAATTAAGAATCATTTTAAATTACCTGGTTAAAATATTAGGGATTAACGATATAAAAATCAAATGTTAATAATTTAACATTTCTGTTTTGATTAATAAATTTATCTTATCTAAGTTTATGCCACAGATAAAAGACATAAAAATAAATGTTGAATATAAACTTAAAAATAATTGAACGTAGTAATAAATAAATGACAGAAGAGTAATTCCGCGGCTTAATTTCCCGGTTTTTTTTAAATATAAAAGTGTAAATATAACACCTAAAAATCAGCAGTAATATAATAGCACATTACTGCGATAATAAGTTCCCAAAAATGAGTG
>JAWLFR010000090.1:0-9380 GCA_041685495.1 Bacteroidales bacterium | reverse complement strand
GATGGATATACCCGCTGGAGCACCTATAGGATCTGCGGGTAAATAGCATTATTTAAGCAGATTGCAGCCCCGGTGGCATCCTTGCAGGGCAGCATCATACCGCTGGATGAGATAATGACATTATCATACCAGGTAGCTGAACAGAGACCTTGTGCTACTCACGATACACTGTGCAAAATAAATTATCAGGTTTTTAACTTAAACAAGCTTATATCTGTTTATGTTCTTCATATAATAAATTATCACCGGAAAAACACAGAGACATGGAAGCAAAAGATAAACAGGATATTCACCGGGACCCTTTTTCACTATTTGCTGAGTGGTATGCTATAAGGGAAAGCAGCGGGGAGGAAAACTATAATGCCGTGGCGCTGTCTACAGCAGGAAACAGTGGCAGGGTGTCCTCAAGGATGGTGCTGCTCAAGGACTGGGACAGCAGGGGCTTTGTCTTTTTTACCAATTATGAAAGCAGGAAAGGCATGCAGCTGGAACAGAATCCCTATGCCTCACTCCTCTTCCACTGGCCCGGACAGGGCCGTCAGCTCAGGATAGAGGGACTGGCCGTGAAGACCAGTACTGCGGAATCAGATAACTATTTCCACTCACGCATACATGGTCATAAGTTAAATGCCCTGGCCTCACCGCAGAGCAGGGAGATACCAGACCGCCGCTATCTTATTGACAGCTATGAAGAGCTGCTTACCCAATACCCGGAACCCGTGGAGGAAAGTCACCATGGAGCAAAACCAGACAGTCAGCAGAAATTGAAGCCGGACAGACCTCCATACTGGGGCGGCTACCGGCTTAAGCCACTGCTTTTCGAGTTCTGGCAGGAAGGTGATAAGCGCCTGCATGACAGAACCGAGTATACCATGCATGACTCCGTCTGGCATATCAGGAGGCTTGCACCGTGAATGCATATAAAAAAGAGACTGCCCTTTTTAAGACAGTCCCTTTACCTATATTTATTACTTATACAGCCTCTTTACAGTTCCACCATCACAGGATCACCCATGCCAAGCTTCCTGAGCTCCGGTACCTGTGTTTTGGCATCACCTGCAATGACATAGTACATCCCTGAAGGATCTATATATTTATTGACAATCTCCTTATGCTCCTCCGCCGTAATGTTACGAACAAAATCTTCCTGTTCCTTTATATAGTCATGCGACAGGTCATACTGGCTTATATTGCCCAGCATACCAAGCAGTGATCCCAGTGTTTCAAATGACCTGGCATTTGATTTCAACAGGGCTTCCCTGGTAAAGTCAATATCTTCCTGATCAATACCTTCACGGTACTTTTCCATTTCGTCCCTGAAAATCTGCACTGACTCCAGCGTGGCAGTGGTGCGCACACTTGAGCTGGCGGAGAAGGTGCCGGTGTTGACACCGCCTGAGAAACCGCTGCGGGCACCATAAGTATAGCCTTTTTCCTCCCTGAGGATAATATTAACAATGCTGTTAAAAGATCCTCCAAGCTTATAGTTGACAACATATGCCGGGTAGAAGTCGGGGTGACTGCGCGGTATGGCAGAATAACCTATCTGTATAACCGACTGCTTGGCTCCCGGGAAATCAACGAAATAGATCCTGGCTTTTTCAGGCTTTTCGGGCTGACTTATCTCAGGAAACGCGACCTCTTTGGCTTCCCACCTGTTTTCCAGTGAGCCGAGGGCGGCTACCACCCTGTCCCTGTCTATATCACCTGCTACATGAAAGCGTGCCAGGTCTGGTGACAGATTGGTGTTGTAAAAATCTTTGAGGTCATCAATGCTTATCGCCGGCACCGTCTCTTCCGTGCCGCTCAGGGGTATTGCATAAATATGGTCTTCACCATAGATCAGATTATCAAGGGTGCGTGATGCCATATACGCCGGATTGGATTTATTCCTGGGAAAGGAGTTAATAACTCTTTCTTTGGCAAGCACAAACTCGGTGCTGTCCCACCTGGGTTCCATAAGCATCTCTTCCACCAGTGCCATAGTCTTCTCAAAGTTCCTTGTCAGGGTATTAAGCGATATTACTATAGATTCATCCCTGGCCCTGATATTAATGGAGGCACCCAGCAGGTCTATTGCTTCTTCCAGCTCTTCCGGTGTTTTGCTGGCTGTCCCTTCATTCATAAGCTGTGCCATCAGGCTTACCGTACCGGCCTTATCCATATCTTCAAGCAGGTGACCGCCGTCTATCTCCATGGAGCAGTTAACAAGCGGCAGCTCATCATGCTCTATACCCCATATACCTATGCCGTTTTCCATCTCAGCCGTCCATATCTCCGGCAGCTTAAGCTCGGGATCGGGACCAATAGCGGGTATAAGCGACCGGTCAAAGCTGGTAGCCGTTTTTTCTATTACCTCATCTTCTGCAAACTGCGACTGGTCAACCTCTGTTGCTTCAAGCACATTCTCCTCCACAATACCTGCATCCACTGATCCTTCAGCTATTAGTTCAGCTTTTCCTTTAGGCACAAAACTGGTTGCCACGTATGGCTTTCCCTTTATATACTTATCATACACTCTCATAACATCATCGATGGTTACGGCTTTTATCCTTTCGAGGTCTTCGGTGATAAATCCGGGATCACCGGCATATTCATTATACCTGGCCAGCTGGAAAGACTTACCCAGTACCGAGCTCATGCCGTTATAGAAACGCGTTTCCAGTCCCGCTTTAATCTTCTCAAGGTCACTCTCCGTTATCCCTTCCTCTTCAAAAAGAGCAAAGGCTTCATCTGTGGCATCTTCCACCTCGGACAGTGAGTATCCGGGATAGGCATTGACAGAGACGCTGAACTTGCCTGCCAGCTCCTGTGAACTGTTATAGACAGCGGCCCTGGAGGTCAGCTTCTTTTCTTTTACCAGCACCCTGTAAAAAGGAGCTTTCTTGCCGCTGCCCAGTATCTGCCCGAGGAAATCAAGGGCATAAGCATCGGGATGGTACTGCTCCACTGTGGGCCATACCATGGTCAGTGCCGGTGTGCGTGCAAAATTATCTTCGTGGTACAGTTTCTTTGTCTCGTCCAGTGTAACAGGCATGGGCTCCATGTCTTCCACCTTTTCACCCCCCGGTATCTCACCAAAATATTTTTCAACAAGTGCCTTTACCTCTTCATCATTAAAATCACCTGCTATGGTCAGTGTGGCGTTATTAGGCACATAGTATTTTGCATGGAACTCCTTTACATCCTCAACGGTAGCGTTGAACAGGTCTTCCATCTCACCTATTACCTGCCATGAATAGGGATGGCCTTCAGGGAAAAGGTTTTTATCTATTACATAACCGGTATGGCCATATGGCCTGTTATCATAGTTCTGCCTTTTTTCATTCTGCACAACGTTCTGCTGGTTGGCAAAAGCAGATTCTGTTACTGTATTGGCCAGGTAGCCCATCCTGTCAGATTCTGCCCACAGCACCATCTCAAGGGCATTCTTTGGCACCACCTCGTAATAAACTGTGCCGTCCTTGTTTGTGCCGCCGTTAAGTGTGCCCCCGGCACCCTGTATAAGCTTAAAGAACTGGTCCTGTCCAACATTCTCCGACTGCTGAAACATCATATGTTCAAACAGGTGGGCAAAGCCAGTACGGCCCGGCACCTCACGGTTCGATCCCACGTGGTACTGTATGGCCACAGCCACTATAGGGTCTGACCCGTCGTGATGGAGTATCACATCCAGCCCGTTATCCAGCTGGTACTTTTCATAATCAATTTTCATTTCGCCCTGCTCACCGGATGAGGAACAGGCTCCAAGGATCATCATCATGATCCCTGCAAGAATTAAAAGACGTGTTTTCATTATTTTTTTGGGTTTTTTGATTTGTATTATATTACGGACATAAGGAACATAAAATTACGATAATTTTATGATATAAAAGATATTACATAGCAGCTCTTCAACATGCCCTCATTCTCTTTTTAAAAACACCCTTATATACCTGATGCTGGAGAGTATAAGAGCCAGACCTATACCTATATACATTACCGAAAGAAGGTTGCGGGGCAGCGTGGAATGTCTGAGAGCAATACCCATGGCCATCATAAGGGCTACCAGCAGGTAGCTTTTCCACGACATAAAAGCAAAGACACAGGTCTCGGGATTAAGTGTCTTTATCCTCCCCAGATTCTTATCCACAACCCTGAGGAAACCGAAGTGATGAATAATTAGTGCCAGAGCAATTCCTGAGATAATATATATATAAGTATTTGCATAGCTTTTATCCTTCAGCCAGTTGAATGCATAATGATTTAACAGCAAGCCTATCAATATCCAAATCACTCCTGATATCAGTATAAGGTATTTCTTCCTGACAGAGGGTTTGAAGTTATTTCTTTTCATTCTTACATATTATTATCTCCCTATCCCTGAAAATAAGCCGCTCCAATAAAGAGGATCTCCGAAGACCGAGGCATTGAAAATATTTCTTTTCACTATATAATATTATCGTCTCACTCACACCCTAATAATGGCTGCTGCCGTCCCAGCAATGCGTGCACAGTTTTTCTTTGGGCAGGCCAATGGCTTCCACCATATCACCCAGGTTCTGGAACATAAGCGAATCTATCCCAAGAGTTTTTGCTATCAGTTCCACCATTGCATGATATTTATCTGACTGTTGATCAGCATATTCGTGCAGGTTTTTTTCAGAGCCTTCGAGATGCCTGATAGCTTTCCTTGTTGCCAGCTCCATGGTTGATCGCGACTGGGAAAAGTTAAGAAAATCACAGGGAAAGGTAAGCGGCGGGCAGGCAATGCGCATATGTACTTCTTTAACACCGGCCTTTCGAAGGTCAGCCGTATTATCTTTCAGCTGCGTCCCCCTTACAATTGAATCATCGCAAAAAACAAGCCTCTTACCTTCTATAAGCGATTTCACAGGTATCAGTTTCATTTTAGCCACCAGTGTTCTCATCTCCTGGTTCTGGGGCATAAAACTCCGTGGCCATGTAGGTGTATACTTGGAATAAGGCCTGGCATAGGGCATCCTTTTTTCGTTGGCATAGCCTATGGCATGTCCCACGCCTGAGTCGGGTATGCCCGCGGCAAAGTCTGCCTCCACCCGGTCGCGACGCGCCAGGGCGGCACCGCAACGGTATCTCGACTGTTCAACGTTAATGCCTTCATAAGCAGACGAGGGATAACCGTAATACACCCACAGGAAAGCGCATATCTGCATCTCATCCCTTTGCTCCCTGATTGTACGGTAGCCATCTGCAGTAATTTCAACTATCTCACCCGGACCAAGAAAATAATCTTCTTCAAAACCGGTATTGGGAAAACTTGTTGTCTCGGAAGCAACAGCATATGCACCATCTTTCTTCCCTATATTCACAGGTGTCCGTCCCAGCTTGTCTCTTGCAGCTATTATTCTGTCAGATGTAAGTATTATCATTGAGCAGGAACCCTTAACTTTATCGAAAACATTCTCTATACCCGACACAAAATCATCTTCCCGGCATATCAGGTTGGCCACCACTTCGGTTGGATTGACATTGCCTTCAAAATTCTCGGTGAAATGTTTTTTTTCCTTAAGAAAAGAAGCCTCCAGCTCCCCCAGGTTCACCATCCTGCATACGGTGGCTATGGCAAAACGGCCCAGATGTGAATTGAACATAATGGGCTGCGGATCAGTATCACTGATAACACCTATCCCCCTGTTACCGGTGAAGCCAGGCAGGTCGTCCTCAAACTTAGTCCTGAAATATGAGTTTTCCAGGTTATGTATCTTCCTCTGGAATCCATCCTCATTATTATAAAAAACCATCCCTGCCCTTTTTGTTCCCAGGTGTGAATTATAATCAGTGCCGTAAAACACATCCATCACCGTATCGGCCTTTGATACTGCACCAAAAAAACCACTCATAATAAATTCATTTTAATATGTTTATATTTTTTTTAAGAATGTTTTGCAATACCGGGTTTCCTGTTACTCTCAATATATATCACTGTCTCCTCCCCCCTCTTATCCCTTATTGAATAATTTCTTTTACAGGGTGAAAATTTAGGCATTGTAATACTTTTTATCCCAAAAAAATTGTATTTGTTATGATTTTTTTTTGAACGGCGTATGTTTGCCAGCTTTTTCAGTGCTGAAAACACATGGCAAAATCTAATTACAGCATAAAAAAACATGCTTTTTTCTTTGCTTTCACCACAGGGTGCAGGGAATGCTAAATAATTTGTAAATTTGTGAGCTTAAACAGAATAATAAAAATAAGATGGCAGAGGAGAATAATAAAGGGGATGCCGCAAACACCGGCAATACAGGCAACGAAGGTAGCACTGGTAAACCAGGCAATACAAACAATGACGGTAGCGCTCCCAATACGGGAAATAAAGGCAACACCGGCAATACTGGCAACGGAGGTAACACCGGTATTACAGGTAACACCAATGACATTGAAAAGGGGCCGGAGAAAACAAAAAAATTAAGGCTTATATTATCTGTTATAGCGGGTGTGCTGGGGACAATACTTGCAGCTATGGTCATATTATATTTTGTACAGCGTAATAATATGATAGAGATGGAGACGCTGCTGACGGAACAAAAAGACTCACTGACCAATGAGCTGGTAATGCTGCACCATGGCTATGATACCCTGAAAACCAATAATGACACTTTGAATGCAAGGCTTGAGGAGGAGAAACAGAAGATTGAAAGGCTGCTGGCAATAAATGCATCCAATGTACAGACAATAAGGACATATAAAAAAGAGATATCCACCATGCGGGAAATAATGAAAAGTTATATAGTGCAGATAGATTCTCTTAATACACGTAACCAGATACTCTCGGCTGAGAACACCGAGATAAAGCAACAGATGAGGCAGGTGGAGCAAAATAATGAGAGCCTTTCACAGGAAAAAAATGAACTTTCATCAAAGGTTGAGGTTGCTTCAATTATCAGGGCCAGGGAGATAAAGCCCATACCGCTCAATTCAAAGCGAAAGGAAACAGACAGGCTGGAGCGTTTTGAGAAGCTGGAAATTGCTTTTATACTTAATGAAAATCACATCGTTGAGCCGGGTAAACGTACTGTTTACATGAGGATTACTCGGCCCGACGGCCTTGTTATAACCTCTTCTCCGGATAATGTTTTTGAAGTGGAGGGTGATAAAATGATTTTTACTGAAAGCCGTACTGTTGAATACCTTAACAGGGATGTGGAAATAAGTATTTTTGTTGATAATAACGGTGATTTTATAAAGGGTACCTATGGTGTTGACCTGTACCTCGACGGTCATCATATCGGTTCCAGCAGTTTTATGCTTGAGAGCCGTCGCTAAATCTTTATAAGTGATGAAATGCTTGAGAGCCGTCGCTAAGCCATCATCAGTGATGAAATGATATTATCAGATATCATCTTACCCTGGTCGGTAAGAATAAGTGTGTTATCTTTCTTTTTCATCATCCCGTATCTTATAAAACGTGTTGACAGGTTACTGAGGTAGTCACGCAATTCCTTATTGATATTCTCCTCCACATAATCCAGGTCAGCACCCCACATAGTGCGTAATGATGTCATTATATACTCATTATAGCGGTCACGCAAACCGAGAGTTTCAACCGTGGCCGGCACCTCGCCCCTTTCTATATACTTTATATATTCTGTAAGCCCGGCAACATTCCACTGCCTTGTTTCACCATTGAATGAATGTGCTGAAGGTCCCAGTCCGAGATACGGCACCCTGCGCCAGTAATTGGTATTATGTTTTGAATAATAACCTTCCTTACAGAAATTGGATATCTCGTATTGTATAAAATCATTCCTGCTGCATATCTCCAGTAAAACGGCAAACTGCCTTTCGCTTTCTTCCTCGTCTGTCTCCTGCAGCTCACCCGCCTCTTTCATTCTTCCGAATACGGTTCCCTCTTCAATAGTCAGGTGATAAGCAGAGAGGTGTTTAATATCATAATCCAGGGTTTTTTTGAGTCCCGATACCCATGTTTCTGAAGACATTCCCGGTATTCCATATAATAGGTCTGCTGAAATATTATCAATACCCGCCTGGTGTATTAATCTGATGGCCTCCCCTGCCTGCGCGGCGGTATGACGCCTGTTAAGCATCTTTAATATATTGTTGTCCCACGACTGTATGCCCAGGCTTATCCTGTTAACACCTGACTTTTTAAGCTCATCTGCATATGTCTTATTAATATCATCCGGGTTAAGCTCCACTGTTATCTCCGCACCGTCAGCAACATCGAAATGAATGCTTATTGTTTCCAGTATGTTCCCAAGCTCTGATACACTGAGCACAGAGGGTGTGCCCCCTCCGAAATACACCGTTTCGATACCTTCCTTTTCAAGGTATCCTTTCCTTAACTCAATTTCTTTTTTAAGAGCTTTTAAAAAAGAGCCTGTCTTTCCCGTTTCCAGGGTCTTGTAAAAATCACAGTAATGGCACTTTTTTTTGCAGAAAGGGATATGAAGGTAGATGCCAGCCATATTACTTATTAAAATAATGCATCCGAATTGCGGGCTGTGTTAACCAGGTTAAGAACTGTTTTGGTACTGAAAAGTTTTTCTATTCTGTTCCTTGCTTTTACATAGTCATGATGCAGTGTGCAATACCCGCCTGAGTTGCTAACGCCTACACATGTATCATTATGCAGTACACACCTGTTAAAAACATCATCTCCATCAATGGCTTTTGCTATTTCCAGTATATATATATCACGCGGATTACGGGCAAGACCAAAGCCTCCATGAGGCCCCTTGGAGGAATTAAGTATCTTCTTTCTCACCAGTACCTGTAATATCTTGGCAAGGAAAGGCATAGGCAGGTCAAGGTCTTCGGAGATCCTTTTAATTCCTATCTTTTCTCCTTCCCTGCTGTTGCCTGCAATATATACAATCGCACGTATACCATATTTACAGGTTCTTGAGAGCATATTACATTTTTTTTAAAGGTATCTTATCTATCCTTATCTTATGCCTGCCGCCTTCAAAATCTGTGTTAAGGAATGTCTTAACTATCAGCAAGGCTTCGGCATCCGACACAAATCTTCCGGGTAAAGCACACATATTGGCATTATTATGAGCCCTGGCCAGGCGGCTTATTTCTTCATTCCAGCATAATGCTGACCGTATTCGCTGGTATTTATTGGATGTCATATTTATACCATTGCCGCTACCACATATTGTTATCCCAACATCAAATTCACCTGAATTAACAGATTGTGAGGCGGGATGGCCAAAATCAGGATAATCAACACTCTCTTCCGAGAAGGTGCCAAAATCTTTTACTTCGTATCCGGATTTAATAAGATAATTTTTTATCATTTCTTTCTTATGATAGCCGGCATGATCGGCTGTAAGCGCAATTTTTTTCATCTTTTTTTCATATGTGGAATAAAGATACCAACAATAGCAGGTATA